>JBKOWB010000443.1:0-5169 GCA_046724195.1 Actinomycetota bacterium | reverse complement strand
GTATTCCGGGGAGATGTCCCTACTTGTTGTCCTCGTGCGCCGACTCGCCGGTCCGGTCACCGGTCGCCGCCGCCGCGTCGTCGCCGGGCGACGCGGCACGATCACCGGCAGCCGCGGCCGCGTCGTCGCCGGCCAGCGCGGCCCGCAGCCGGTTCCTCTCCGCATAGCGGCGCTCTTGCACGGCGCCAAGCCGCTCAGCCATCTCGTTGCGCCACTTAGCCAGCAGGAAGTACGAGAACGCGGCCGACGCGAGCAGCGCGATCATGGCCTTGACGAGGAAGTTCAGCGGCACCGGCAGCAGGACGGCGAGGACCACGAGAAAGATGCCGAGGCGGCCGAGCGTGTACTTGACGGCGGGACGCATGGCGTACTCCCTCAGCCTGCACGGTGGCTGAGCCACCGCAGGCCGTAGAACCAGACGAGGCAATACACGACCGTGAGACCCGCGGCGCCGACCGCACCGCTGACCAGCGCGGGGAAGGCGACCGACGCGAAGCCGGCGAGCGTCATCCCGACCGTGACGCCGAAGCCCGCGCCCAGAATGGCCACGATCACCCGGCTCGCGCCGTAGCCCGCCGCGCGGAACTCCTCGGTGAACAGCCAGAGCGGCAGGATCAGCGCGAGCCAGCCGCTGGTTTGGCCGAACTTCGACAACCCGACCAGGGACATGACGCCGTCGAACGCGAGCAGGATCACGACGCCGCAGACCAGACCGGCCAAGGCGACGCCGAGCAGATCGCCGATGGTCGCCAGGCGCCCGTCCGCATCGCGGCGCGGGCGGCGCTCACTCTTCGTCTCGGTCATAACCCCTCGAGGGTACGCCGATGGTCCCTTGTACCTATGCCCAGACCTGCTGCGGCTCGCTGCGGCGGTCGGCCAGCGACTGCGGCTTGTCGTACTCGCGGACCACCTCGTACTTGGTGTTGCGCTCGACGGGCTGGAAGCCGGCGTCCCAGATGAGATGCAGCAGGTCCTCGCGGTGCATGGTGCTCGGCGTGCCGTACGCGTCGGCGTCGTGGGTGATCTTGTACTCGACCACCGAGCCGTCCAGGTCGTCGACGCCGAAATTCAGCGAGAGTTGGGCCACCGACAGGCCGTGCATGACCCAGAAACACTTCAGGTGCGGCACGTTGTCGAAAAGCAGGCGAGAAACCGCGAACGTCTTCAGCGACTCGGCCGGGGCCGCCATCGTGGTCTGGGCCTGGATCCGGTTGCGGATCTTTCCGTCGGCCGAGTCGACGAAGTCGTGCTGGTAGCGGAGCGGGATGAACACCACGAACCCGCCCGTCTCGTCCTGCAGTTCGCGCAGGCGCAGCACGTGGTCGACCCGGTGCCGCGGCTCCTCGATGTGGCCGTACAGCATGGTCGACGGGGTTTTCATGCCCTTGCTGTGCGCGAGCCGGTGGATCCGCGACCAGTCCTCCCAGTGGCAATCGTGGTCGACGATGCGCTGCCGGACCTCCCAGTCGAAAATTTCCGCGCCGCCGCCGGTGAGCGACTCGAGGCCCGCGTCCATCAGCTCGTCGAGGATCTCGTCGGCGGGCAGACCGCTGATCTTCTCGAACCACTGCACCTCGGTCGCCGTGAAGCACTTGAGCTTGACGTTGGGTAGCGCGGCCTTGAGCTCGCGCAGCACCTTGGGGTAGTAGCGCCAGGGCAGCGTCGGATGCAGGCCGTTGACGATGTGCAGCTCAGTGAGTTGCTCGTCCTCCATCTCCTTGGCCTTACGGACCGCTTCGTCGACGCGCATGGTATACGCGTCCTTTTCGCCCGGCTTGCGCTGGAACGAGCAGTACCCGCAGCTTGCGGAGCAGACGTTGGTGAGGTTGAGGTGCCGGTTGACGTTGAACATCACCCGGTCGCCGTTCATCTCGGTGCGCTTGTGATGGGCCAGCCGGCCGAGCCACGCCAGGTCGTCGCTGTCGTAGAGGGCTATGCCGTCCTCGCGCGTCAGCCGCTCGCCCGCGTAGACCTTGGCCTCGAGCTCACGCTTGCGTCCGGCATCCATGTGCGCCCTCCGTTCGTCGTACCCGCCGTTGAGCGTACGTCGCACCTTCGACCGGGTCGCGGGTGCACCTTGGTGCGGCACCTTCGGACGGGTTTCCGATTCACAGGGTCCTTTCATCTCTGATCAATCGACACCGGTAGGCGACTTGGGGTATGACCTTTACGTGGGAACGGTTAGCGGCGGGTAAGGCGACCCGGACGGGAAGCGAATGGCGAACCACCGGCAGTACGCACGCAGAGGACTGCATCGGCCACGCCCCTGGTGGCAACCGATGGCGTTCTCGGCGGCGGCTGCCGCGACCATCGCGACGCTCTTCAACCCGCTGCCCGCCGCGGCAGCACCAGGAGCGCCGGGTGCTCCGATCCCGGCCGTGCCCGACGTGGGGTCGCGGCCGATTCCCCTCGGCAGCCTCGTGATGCCGGGCCAGACCACGCCCGCCGCCGCGCCGTCCGCTACGCCGAGCATCCCCACGTCACCGGTGCTGGCCAAGATCGAGAAGCAGCGCGCGGAGATTGCCGCTCTCGGTGACCGGCTGATCAGGTTGGGCCAGGATCGCGACCTGGCGAAGCAGCAGCAGGCGGTCGCGGACACGAAGCTCGCCGGAGCGCGGGCCGCGCTGGCCGCCGCACAGCAGGAGGCGGCCACGGCTGCGGGCAACTCGCTCCGCGACGCGGCGGCGCTGCCGCCGGGCGCGCTCGGCTCCGGCCTGCAGGACCTCGATCAGCTCGCCCAGATGCAGCGCGGAAGCACGGCGACCGAGGAGTCGGCGGCGCGCCAGCTCGCGATCGCGCAGGCCGCGCTCACGGCGGCGCAGGCCGAGCAGGCGACGGCCGCCCAGCAGGCCATCGACCTTTCGTCGCAATACGACAAGCTCAACACCGATATCGCGTTCAAGCAGGCGGCGCTGCAGAAAGTCGAGCTGCAGCACGCTGACGAGATCAGCGCGGCCGAGGCGGCCGAAAGCGCGGCGGACCGCCGGCTCGGCGCCGAGTATCTGGCCGGCGCGCAGCAGGGCCGGGGCGCCGACAAGCGCGCCATCGCGGCCCTTCAGTACGCACTCGACCAGCGCGGCGATCTGTACGAGTGGTCGAAGGAGGGGCCGGACACGTTCGACTGCTCCGGCCTGATGTGGGCGGCGTACCACCAGCCGGCGGCGGGCAACTTCCCGCTGCCCCGGGTGTCGCGGGACCAGTACTGGTACACCCGCAACAAGGTCGTTGACCGGTACTCGCTGCTCCCCGGCGACCTGCTCTTCTTCAGCACGACGAACAGCTGGCTGGGCATCCACCACGTCGCCATGTACGCGGGCAACGGCATGATGGTCGAGGCGCCGCGGACCGGTCTTACCGTGCGTCTCACGCCGGTGCGCTGGACCCGCCTCTTCCAGGCCACCCGGGTGTACGGCTCGGTCGACGGCCCGACGCAGGGTCCGGACCTCAACGCCCCGCCGCCGCCGTCGAACGGCAGCCACCCGACCACGCCGACCACGCGTCCGAGCAGCCGGCCGCCGACGACGCCACCCACCAAGCCGAGCACGCCGCCCACCTCGACCTCGCCGAGCACGCCGCCCACCTCGACCTCGCCCAGCACGCCGCCAACCTCGACCTCGCCGAGCCCGTCGGATACGTCGACCACCACGCCGCCGGCGTCGGAATCGGCGTCGAGCTCGCCGTCCAGCGGCTCGACGTCCAGCGGCTCGACGTCCAGCAGCTCGACCCAGTCGTCGCCCAGCGGATCGCTGACGTCGTCCGCGTCGGCACCGTCGGCTCCGGCCTCGTCGTCGACGTCTTCGGCCTCGTCGTCGACGTCTTCGGCTTCGTCGTCTACTGAATCGGCGTCCGCGTCCAGTTCGGCCTCATCCAGCTCGAACTAACCCACGCGCCTGATCTTCATGCGGGCCAGGCTGGCTCCGGATGCGGGCACGCGCGCGGATATGGCACGGTAAGGGCCAGCGCCCGATGTCGCCACCGACATCGACCCGCGGCGATCAGGAGGACTCATGGACGAGCAGCAGGCGACCCCGGACAGCGCCGGCGTGACGCCGAACGCTGCGCGGACGCCCGCGAGCGATGCCGAGCCACAGGACGACGGCCCGTACGAGTTTCCTCCGGCCCCCGCCCCCGGCGCCCTGTGGGCACCACCGGCCGCCACGCCGACCAGCTCCGGGTCGGCCGCTGCACCAACCAACTCGGCCGGGTCCGCCTCCGCGCCAAGCACCCCGGCCGGACCGGCCGGCGCACCTGCGGGTTCGATGGCGCCCCGCAGCGTGGGCGGTTCGACGCGGCCGATCTCCGTCGCGCCCAGCGCTAACGCTGCCCGGGCCGCCGTGCCGGGTGCGCTGCGGCCCGATGCCGCCGCCCTGCGGGCCGGCACCTGGCCGAGCGGGCAGTCCAAGATCTACGGCAGCGCCGCACCCAGCGGCAGCGCCGGCGGCCCGGCGGGGACCAGCGCCGCTTTTGAGCGGCCCCCGGCTGGCGCCGAACCGCCTGCCGTAGGCGCTGAACCGCGCGTTGCCAGGGTTGAGCCGCCGGCCGCCGCGTCCCCCGGTGTTGGCGGCAGCGTCGTGAGGTCCGAGGAGTCGGACTTCGAACCGGCCGCACCCAACGACCCGGATCTCCCCGAGCGCTGGACCCCGGAACCATCCGACCCGACGCCCGAGCCGAGCCATCCAGAGCCCGGCGAACCGGAGCCCGGCGAACCTGAACCCGCCCAAACCGAGCCCGGCGAACCCGAACCGGACCAACCCGGTCCCGACCAACCTGAGCCCGACCAACCTGAGCCGCGCGAGCCCCAGCCTGGCCGGCCGGAGCCGGTCCGTCCCGGGCCGGTCCGGCCGGAGCCGGTCCGTCCGCGGCCTCAGCCGGATCCGTCCACCCCGCCGCGGCCGGGTGAGCCATCGCCCATCGAACCCCCAGGGCCGATCCATCCGCCACCGAGCCCATTCCCGCCGCCGGAGCCTCCCGGTCCATTCCCGACTCCGCCGGCGCCAGGTCCGGGTCCGTCGCCTGTGCCGGGTCCGTCGCCTGTGCCGCCAGGTCCGGGCCCCGCGCCAGAGCCAGGCCCTTCCCCCGTGCCGCCAGGTCCGGGGCCCGCGCCAGAGCCAGGCCCTTCGCCCGTGCCGCCCGAGCCGGGCCCAGCGCCCCGGCCGCCCGGTCCGGGCC
>JBKOWB010000185.1:0-4666 GCA_046724195.1 Actinomycetota bacterium | reverse complement strand
GGGTGCGGTCGACGAGCCCGAAGCCGTGACGGAGCCCGACCCGGCCGCCGAGGCAACGGCGACCGGCGCGGCCGACCACCGCACGCCGGCGGACGCGGCTCCGGACGCCGGCTCGGGAGACCGGCAGGGTGACGCGTCCGGCGCCGAGCGCCACGCGGTGGGTCCGGTGAGCGGAGCACCGGCGGAGGACTGGTTCGCGCCGGCCACCGACCCTCGCATGATCATTTCCGATGAGCTCGGGACGGCGCAGCCCGGCGAGCGGCCCGATGCCGCACAACCGGACGCGCCGACGCATACCACGCAAGCGCCGGCCGCGGAATCTATCGACGCCGCTGCGGCCAGCACCGCCACGGACAAAGGCGACGCCGCACCGCCGGCGGACACCAGCGCCTGGTTGGGCACCGCCGATCCGGCCGGCGGCGCCGCGGCGGCGCAGCCGGCCGCGGTCGCGCCTGACGCGGAGACTGCCGAACAGCCGGCCCGGCAGCGGGGCGACCAGCCCGGCCAGCCCGAACGCCGCCTGGCGGATCCGGAGCAGGTCCTCGCGGCGTACAAATGGCGGTTTGATCCGGAAACGCTCCGCGAGTTGGTCGACGACCCGGAGCAGCTCCGGGCCGTCCGCGACCGGCTGACGGACAAGGTCGAGTACGCGGAGCGCGATTCGGTCCGGGCTCGGCTGCTGAGCCTGCGCGCGGTGGTCTCGCGGATACTCGGGGATCTCGACAGCGCGCTCGCCGACGGCCGGGAGGCGCTCGGGCACGCCGAGGCGACCGGCGAGTTGCGGCGGACCGCGATAGCGGCCGCGCGGCTGGCGCACGTACTGCAGTGGCGCGGGGAGTTCGCGGAGGCGGACAAACTGTTCGCCGAGGCTAACTCTGTCGAGCTTCCGGACCGGCTGCGAGCTGAGATGTACGAGCTGGCCGGGCGATCGGCCTACGACCAGGGACGCTGGATCGAGGCGATGAAGCATTTCGAGGCGGCGCTCGACCTGCGCAAGGGCGAGGACCTCGACATGGTCGCTCGGATCGAGGTGGCGCTGGACGCGGTGCTGAGCCGGGTGCGCGCGAAGGGCTGGGGGCCGTATTCGCGGAGCCGGGAGGAAATCCTGCAGCTGCATCGGTCGCCTGAGCCGGCGTACGACGAGCGGACCCAGCTCTGGGGGTACGTGGACGCGGTGCCGGCGCGGTACCTGGATGTTCAGCCGTTCCACGAGGGCCGAGCTTGGGTGCGGCGGCCGAACTCGCGCATGTGGGAGCTGATCGACGAGGCCGGCGACCTGGTGATCGACGCGTCGGCGGGCTACCTGGGCGCGACCGAGTTCTCCGAGGGTCTCGCATGGGTGGCGCGCGACGGCGCGGGTGGCTGGTTCGCGATCGACCAGCGCAACCGGGTGATCATTCCGGGCGGGTTCGACGACGTCCGCCCGTTCCGCCGGGGGGTGGCGCCGGTGCGTCGGGGCGGTTGGGGCGCGATCGACCGGCACGGCCGGATCGTGGTGCAGCCGAAGTACCGGGCGTTCGCGACGAGGCTGAACAGCGGCCGGCGCGTCGATGGCTTCACCGACGAGGGCCTCGCGGTGATCGACGCGGGCGACCGGCTGGGCGTGGTGGACCGCACCGGACAGCTGATCGTGGCCCCGGTGCACGCGGCGCTGGTGATCCACCCGGTGGCGTTCCTGATCGGCGACCGGCACGGCCGGTGGGGTGCGCTGGACCGGCGGGGCGATCCGCTCATCGACGTGACGCACAGCAGCGCGGCGGACGTGACGCAGGCGATAGACCAGCTTCTCGCGGACACCCGGCCGGTGCTCTGAGCCCTCGGTAGGGTCGGACGTATGGAGTTTCGTCACCTCGGCCGTTCCGGCCTCATCGTCAGCGAGATCGCCTACGGCAACTGGATCACCCATGGCTCCCAGGTAGAGGAGGACGCCGCCAAGGCCTGCGTGCGGGCCGCCCTCGACGTGGGCATCACAACGTTCGACACCGCGGACGTGTACGCCGGCACCCGCGCTGAGGCGGTGCTGGGCCGCGCGCTCCAGGGTCAGCGACGTGAGGGCCTGGAGATCTTCACGAAGGTCTACTGGCCGACCGGCCCCGGCCCGAACGACCGCGGCCTGTCCCGCAAGCACATGATGGAGTCGATCAACGGCTCGCTGCGCCGCCTGCAGCTCGACTACGTCGACATCTACCAGGCGCACCGGTACGACTACTCGACGCCGCTCGAGGAGACAATGCAGGCGTTCGCCGACATCGTGCACTCCGGCAAGGCGCTCTACATCGGCGTCTCGGAGTGGACGGCGTCGGAGATCCGCGCGGGCTGGGAGATGGCCCAGGACCTGAAGATCCAGCTGGTCTCGAACCAGCCGCAGTACTCGATGCTGTGGCAGGTCATCGAGGCCGAGGTGATACCGACCTGCGAGGAGCTCGGCATCGGCCAGGTGGTCTTCTCCCCCATCGCGCAGGGCGTGCTGACCGGCAAGTACGTGCCAGGCCAGGCGCCGCCGCCCGGCTCCCGCGCCACCGACGACAAGTCGGGCGCCGAGTTCATCGCGCGGCTCATGACGGACGAGGTCCTGGGCACCGTGCAGCAGCTCACGCCGCTCGCCGAGCAGGCCGGCCTGACGATGGCGCAGCTCGCGATCGCGTGGGTGTTGCAGAACCCGAACGTGTCCGCCGCGATCATCGGTGCGTCGCGGCCCGAGCAGGTCGTCGACAACGCGAAGGCGGCCGGCGTCAAACTGAGTTCCGACCTGATGAAGGCGATCGACGAGGTGGTCTACCCGATCGCCGTACGCGACCCCGCCAAGACGTCGAGCCCGGCCCGGCGCCCCTGATCAGTCCAAGGTCTCCTACTCCGGATTCCACAAGGCCTCGCCGGTGACGGGATCGAAGTACGACAGCTCGGCCATGTCGACGGCCAGCTCTACCCTGTCGCCTCGGCTGACCCGGCTGGTGCGCGGAAACCGGGCGACCAGCACGGCTCGGCCCGTGCGCTGATTTTCGGCGCCAGGGCGGTCGGCCACAGTGATCGCACTGGTGTCGAGCGGGCAGCCGATCAGCAAATGGGAGCCCAGATTCTCGACCCTGTCCGCGGTCGAGAACAGCACCGCCGGTGGTTCGGGGACGGTGTCCGCGTCGGTCACGTGTTCCGGCCGGATGCCGACGGTGACCGGGCCACCGATCCGGCTCCGTAGCAGTCCGGACGGGCTACCGGGGAAAGGCAGGCGCTGGTTGCCCAGGACCACCCAGGTACGGCCGGCGGCGGCCTCCAGCCGCCCGGCGACCAGGGTCATGGCGGGCTCGCCCATGAAGCCGGCCACGAATACGTTGGCGGGCCACCGGTAAAGCCTCCACGGCTCGGCTACCTGCTCGATCTGGCCGGCCCGCATGACCGCGACCCGGTCACCGATGGCCATGGCCTGAGATTGGTCGTGCGTGACGTAGACCGAGGTCACGCCGAGGCCGTGCAGCAACGAGGCCAGCTCGGCGCGCAGCCGGATCCGCTCGGCGGCCTCCAGGTGGGTAAGGGGCTCGTCGAGCAGGAACACCGCCGGCACCCGTACCGTGGCCCGGCCGACCGCGACCCGTTGCCGCTGCCCAGCCGAGAGGGCGGGCGGCTTACGGTGCAAGAACCGCTCGAGCCGCAGCACACGGGACTCGGCGCCGACCCGCTGCTCGATCTGGTCCTTGGGCAGGTTGCGAAGGGCCAACCCGAAACGGAGGTTGTCCGAGGCCGTCAGATGCGGGTAGAGGGCACCTGTTTCAAACACCATGGCCACGTTGCGCCCGGATGGTTTGACGTCGTTGACCACCCGGCCGCCGAAGCTGACATTGCCGCCGCTGAGCGGTTCAAGACCGGCGAGCAACCGCAGAACGGTGCTCTTGCCGCACCCGCTCGGGCCGACGATCACCATCAGCTCGCCGTCCCGAACGTACAGGGTCAGGTGCGAGACCGCCGACGTGCCATCCGGGTACACCCGAGAGACGTCGTCGAGGAGGATATCGGCCATACCGCGCAACCACCACCAAACGCAGCCCCCTCATGATAGTCGGCGCACCGAGGGGAGTCAGACGGCGTCACCGGCCGGTTCGGACCCGGCTGCGAGCTCGGTAGGCCGCGACCGCGTTGCGGTTCGCACACGTCGTGCTGCAGAACCGCCGGGACCGGTTGCGGGTCAGATCTAGCACGATTCCCCGGCAGGAGTCGTCCGCGCACACCGACAAACGCGTCATCTCGTCGCTGCGCACCAGGTCCGACACGGCCATCGCGGTCTCCACCACAACCCGGCGGACCAGCGGCTCGTCCGACGACACGGCGTGCAGATGCCAGTCGATGTCGCCGTGGCGGACCAGCTGAGGCACCGCGTTCGCCTCGGCCAGCATCGCGTTGGCGAGGGCTGCGGCGCGGTCGCGGTCGGCGGTCAGCAGGTCACGCAAGACCGGTCGGATGGCCCGCAGGTCGGCGAGCTCGGCGGCGTCGCGGTCGCGGCGGCCGGTGTAGCGGTGTTTCGCGTACCAGGCGTCCACCTGCTGCTGAGTGGTCAGCGTGTCGGGCTCCTCGCCGCTGTTCACGAGGTCGACGGCGGCCTGCAGTGACGCCTCGGTGTCATGGGCGAAAAGCATGTTGACATCTTACAACACCATGGTTAGCGTCATTACCTATGACC
>JBKOWB010000367.1:0-2992 GCA_046724195.1 Actinomycetota bacterium | reverse complement strand
GTGCGCAAGCTCGTCAAGTGCCGCCGCCGCGCCGGTCGCCGTGATCGTCCGATAGTCGGCGTCGTAGCGCCGCCCGAGATCGGCGGCGAGCTCCTCGAGCACCCTGTCGTCCTGCGAGAGCAGCAGAAACACCGGACGAGGCACGAGACCCCCTCGGGGTAGGCAGGGGATCATCGTCAGCCAAGGAGCCGGCGATGTCGACCCAGCCTCATCACCGGGCCGACGGTGGCGGAGGTCGCCCGGTCTGCGGCGGCAACACCAGGTCGACGCCGAGCCAGCCCACGGCAGCGGCGACGTGCAGTGTCAGGATGGCCTTACGCCAGCGCGGGTGGTCGGATTCCAGCGCACTGTGCTGGAGTGAACTGAGGATCATCGCCATCGCAAGGCAGGGAGCGGTCAATGTCGACCCCACACCAGCGTCCCTTGGAGGACGGCATCGTCCGTGACTTCAAGGTCAATCTTTCGTACGGCAAGTACCTGCACCTGGACGAGATCCTCGCAGCGCAGCACCCGGTCAGCGTTCCGGTTCACCACGACGAGCTGCTGTTCATCCTGCAGCACCAGACCTCGGAGCTCTGGCTCAAGCTGATCCTGCACGAGCTGCGCGCGGTCCAGCGCCGGCTCGCCGCCGACGAGCTGCGCCCGGCGCTCAAGGGCCTGGCCCGGGTCAAGCACATCCAGCGTTGCCTGACCGAGCAGTGGTCGGTGCTGGCGACGCTGACCCCGAGCGAGTACGCCGAGTTCCGCAGCTTCCTCGGCACGTCGTCGGGCTTCCAGTCGTACCAGTACCGCGCCGTGGAGTTCACGCTCGGCAACAAGGACCGCCGGATGCTGTCGATCTTCGACGACGACCCGCCCGCGCGAGCCCTGCTCGTCGAGGCGCTGGAGGCCCCGAGCGTCTACGACGAGTTCCTGCGATACCTGTCCCGGCACGGCCACGACGTTCCGGTGGAGATCCTGCAGCGCGACGTGACGTTGCCGTACCGGTACAACGCCGACCTCGTCCCGGTGTTCGCGAACATCTACGAGCACGCCGAGAAGTTCTGGGAGGCGTACGAGACCTGCGAGGAACTCGTCGACCTGGAGGAGAACTTCCAGCTCTGGCGCTTCCGGCACCTCAAGACCGTGGAACGGACCATCGGGTTCAAGCGAGGGACCGGCGGTTCCAGCGGGGTCAACTTCCTGCGCGCGGCGCTGGACCTGACATTCTTCCCGGAGCTGTACGCCGTCCGTACCGAGATCGGGGTTCCTTCGTGAGCGATGATCTCCTCGCCCGCGCCGAGGCCCTGGACGGCGCCGACCCGCTCGGGCCTCTCCGCGACCGCTTCATCACCCCCGCCGACAGCGATGTGATCGCCTACCTGGACGGCAACTCGCTCGGCCGGCCGCTGGAGGCGACCGCCCGGCTGATGGACGACTTCGTCCGCGACCGGTGGGCCGGGCGGCTCATCCGCGGCTGGACCGACGGCTGGCTGGAGTGGCCGATGCGGCTCGGCGACCGGCTCGGCGCGGTGGCGCTCGGCGCCGCGCCCGGGCAGGTCGTGGTCGCCGACTCGACCACGGTGCTGCTCTACAAACTCGCCCGCGCCGCGGTCGACGCCCGCCGGGGCCGGCGCACGATCGTGCTGGATACGGACAACTTCCCCACCGACCGATACGTGCTCGAGGGCATCGCGGCCGAGCGCGACCTGCGGCTGCGCTGGATCGAGACCGATCCGGCGGCCGGTATCACGCCGGCCCAGGTGGCTGAGGCGGTGGACTCCGACACCGCGCTCGTGCTGTTCAGCCACGTCGCGTACCGATCCGGATGGCTCGCCGACGCGGACGCGATCAACCGGATCGCGCACGCCGCGGGCGCGCTGGCGATGTGGGATCTCAGCCACTCCGCCGGCTCGGTTCCGGTGTCGCTGGACGCGTGGGACGTCGATCTCGCGGTGGGATGCACGTACAAGTACCTCAACGGTGGCCCGGGGGCGCCCGCGTTCGCCTACCTGCGCAGCGACCTGCAGGCGGAGCTGCGGCAGCCGATCTGGGGCTGGATGGGCCACCGGGCGTCGTTCGAGATGGGCCCTCGCCACGAGTTCGCCACCGGCATCCGCGCGCTGCTCAGCGGCACCCCGCCGATCCTCGCCATGGTCCCGCTGCACGCCAACCTCGACCTGCTCGCCGAGGCTGGCATCGAGGCGGTCCGCGCCAAGTCCCTGCTGCTGACCGGGTACGTCCTCGAGCTCACCGACCGGTGGCTCGCTCCGCTCGGCGTCGAGGTGGTCAGCCCGCGCGAGGCCCAGCGGCGCGGCGGCCACGTGACGCTGCGCCAGGCCGGATTCGAGCACGTGCTCACGCCGCTCTGGGAACAGGGGGTCATCCCGGACTACCGCCGCCCGGACGGCATCCGGATCGGCCCGGCGCCGCTCTCCACCAGCTTCGTCGAGGTGTACCGCGGCTTGTCCGTCCTGCGTACGGTGCTGGAGAAGCAACCGTGACGGACCCCGACGGCGCCGGCCCTGGTCGCGCGGAATGGCTTGTCCCGGACTCGCTGTGGTGGGACGGCCGGCTGCGGACCGGCGAGGCCCTGCGCGTACGCGACGGCGTCGCGTCCCCGTCACCGGTCGGCGACATCCCGCGAGGCGCCTCGCGGCGGCGCCTGCCCGGCACGGTGCTGCCTGGACTTCGCGACGCCCACGTGCATTCGGCGCTGGTCGACCTCGCCACCGTGCGGGCGGGCGGCATCGCGGCGGTGTGGGACCTGGGCGGCGTACCGGAGAAGGTTCTGGATCTTGCCGAACGAGCCCGGCAGCGCGGCTCGGGGCTGCCGCGCATCCGCATGGCCGGTCCGTTTCTGATCGCTCCTGGCGGCTACCCGAGCGACCGTCCCTGGGCGCCGGCCGGGAGCTGGCGCGAGGTTCGATCCGCGGACGACGCGGCCGAGGCGGTGGGCGAGGCCCGCGCGGGCGGCGCCACGTTGATCAAGGTCACCGCCCACGCCGGTGGG
>JBKOWB010000371.1:0-12585 GCA_046724195.1 Actinomycetota bacterium | reverse complement strand
CACCGTCGACCGTGTCGTCGCTCCCGGCCCGGACGTAGACGGTGAACAGCGGCGTCTTGTCGCCGGTGACGGGAACCAGGCTCACGATAGTGTCGGCGCCGCCGTTCTTGATCTTCAGCTGGCCGGTGCCGCGCCTTGTGGGCGCCTTCAGGAAGCTGCCGTTCTTCGGACGGCCGGCCGGCGTTTCCGGGGCGGGGGGCAGAAACTTGCCGAAGACGAACACCCGGTCGATCTTGGCCAACGCCTGCGCACCCGCGCGGATCCGGTTCGCCCAATCGGACACCAGCAGCGACTCGTACGGCGCCGCCTCCGCCGCCGGGCAGGACGGCGCTTCGTCGTCCGTACCGAGCCGCTGGATCATGTCGCCCATGCCGGCCAGCGCCTGCACGAGCTGCGCGTGCACGGCGGCCGCGGCCGGCGGCGGCGCCACGGTACGCAGCTGCTCCACCTCGGCATAGATGGTCTGCGCCGCCTGCGGCGCTGCCGCGGCGAGCGTCTGCGGGTCATTGGTGTCGATCCGCCGGAAGTCCGTGCCGATCGCGGAGTCGGCCTCGGCCAACAGTTCGGAGTAGCGCACGGCGGTGATCTCGCTGGTCTGCGATGGGGCGGAGGCGACGATCCGCGTCGGGCCGGCCGCCTTGCCGTCGCCCCCGGTGAAGAGCCGGACGCCGACGCAGCCGCCGACGACCAGGACTATGGCCGTGCCGTAGGCGAGGTATTGCTGGCGCGCGGTGGCGCCGCGCCTGCCGGAAGTGCCCGCCTCGCCCATGGCGACGATTATGGATCTGCCGGCCGCGGCAGCAGTGCGCGGGGTTCCTCCCGCGAGGGTCGCTCCTACAAGATGCGGCTAGCGGTCAAGGGGCCTAGCGTGAGGACGTCGTCGACCTCGGAGGGCTGCTCGTGCCGCTGCCGGATTGGTTCCTCACCGAGGAGGAGCGCGGCAACCCGGACTCCTCCGTACCCATATGGTGCGCGGGAAACACGGCCGAGCCCCTTATTCACGGTAAAACGTATTTCGACCGCTTGGTGACTGAAGTGGAAGCGCTGCGCGACGGCGACCACCTCTTCTTCACGGACTGGCGCGGCGACCCCGACGAGCGGATGCGGGACGACGGCCCCACGATCGCCGAGCTGTTCGCTTCCGCCGCCAAGCGGGGCGTGATCGTCAAGGGCCTGCTGTGGCGTTCGCACCTCGACAAGCTCTCGTACAGCAAGCAGGAGAACCGCAGCCTCGGCGACGATGTCGAGGCGGCGCGCGGCGAGGTACTGCTCGACCAGCGGGTCCGGCGGGGTGGCTCACACCACCAGAAACTGGTGATCCTGCGGCATCCGGGGGACCCGCGACTGGACGTCGCGTTCGCGGGCGGCATCGACCTGTGCCACGGCCGCCGCGACGACGCCGACCATCACGGCGACCCGCAGCCCGTGCGGATGTCCCAGGCGTACGGGCCCCGTCCGCCGTGGCACGACGTGCAGGTCGCGGTGCATGGACCGGTGGTGGGCGCCCTGGACCTCACGTTCCGGGAGCGGTGGACCGACCGCCACCCGCTCGACCAGCACGGCCCGATCTCCACCGCCGAGGACCGGCTCGACCATGCCGACATGCGCGCCGACCGGCTGCCGCCGCAGCCGCCCGACCCGCCCGAGTGCGGGCCGCTCGCGATCCAGGTCCTGCGCACGTATCCGGCGATGCGACCGCCCTACCCCTTCGCGAAGCGCGGCGAGCGCAGCATCGCCCGGGGCTACACCAAGGCGATCCGGCGGGCGCGCAGGCTGATCTACGTCGAGGACCAGTATCTGTGGTCGAAGGAGGTCGCCCGGCTGTTCGCGGTCGCGCTGAACGCCAATCCGGACCTGCACCTGGTCGCGGTCGTGCCGCGGTACCCGGACGTGGACGGCCGGTTCGCGCTGCCTCCCAACGTGGTCGGCCGCGAGCAGGCCATCGAGGTGTGCCGCACGGCCGCGCCCGAGCGTTTTCACGTCTTCGACGTGGAGAACCACGAGGGCACCCCGGTGTACGTCCATGCGAAGGTCTGCGTCGTCGACGACGTCTGGTGCAGCGTGGGCAGCGACAATTTCAACCGCCGGTCGTGGACCCACGACAGCGAGCTGTCCTGCGCGACCCTGGACGAGACCCGCGACGAGCGCGCCCCGGCGGACCCGGCCGGCCTCGGCGACGGGGCCCGGCGTTTCGCGCGCGACCTGCGCCTCGCGCTGATGCGCGAGCACCTCGACCGGTCCGACGACCGGGACCTACTGGACCCGGATGCGACGGTACGGGCGTTGCGCGCGAGCGCCGAAGCACTCCGCGACTGGCACCGCGGCGGCCGGCGGTCCCCCCGGCCGCCCGGACGCCTGATGCCACACGAGCCCGAGCGCCTCCCGTGGCACCGGCGGCTCTGGGCCGTCCCGATGTACCGGCTCGTCTACGATCCGGACGGCCGCCCCTGGCGTGGCCGCCTCTCCGGCAGCTGGTAGCCGAGAACGCGTCCGGCGTCGGCGAGTACGGCCGGCGAGGCGAGGGGAGCCCAGCGCGCGAAGATGTCCCGGAAGTAGTCGCCGTGCCTGGCCGCGATCGCCGGGTCATGCTCGGCCACATCCAGTTCGTTGACGATGCTGAGGTCGACGAACGCCCGCAGTTCGTCCGGCGGCGGCGACTCGCATGTGCCGGTGAACCGGCATCGGATCGCGCCTGTCACCGCCAGCGCCCGCCAGGTACGGCCGCGATCGCACCCGCCGTAGAGATAAACCAGCCGTTCGGCGCGCTCCCCCACGACCTCGCGCAGCCGCCGCCGCTCGGCGATGTCGAGCAGCGCTACCGGGAACCCGTCCGTGCCGTACGCGGCGTGCGTCAGCCCGGCCAGCCGCACGTCCAGGGCCAGGCCGTGCGCCGCCATCCGGTCATGGACGCGGCAGAGGTGGGCGTACAGGGTGCCGCCCACGTGCTCGATCGCGTCGGCGCCGCGCTCGCGCAGCCATTCCCGTGCCGCCCGCTCCGCATCCACGTGACCGTCCTCCGCACCGCCGCCGGCGTGTTCCCGGTCCCGGCAGCATCGCACAGGACGACCGTCATCGACGCGACGGTCCGCCCGGCGCCGCGTCGGCTAGGTGGGAAACCACTCCGCCGGTGCCCAGATCGGGGCATCCGCCCGGCCGGTCAACGTCAGGCCGATATGCCAGCCCTGCATGGGCGGGCGGCCGGCCGCCTCCCACCGGTCGAGGATCTCGATCGCGTCGGCGGCGTACGCCTCGGCGTGCGCTCCGCCGGCCAGCACCGCACCGTTCGGCAGTATCACCGCGCCGCCGGTGCGGGCCTCGTCGAGCAGCGCGAGGCTGCTGTGGTCGCGCCGCAGCGCCGCGTGGGTCGCGCGGCGGTGCCAGACCCCGGCCGCGTACCAGAGGTCGCGGTAGGCGAGCGAGTCCAGCGACGGGTCCCATCGGGCGCCGGCGACCTGGGTGAACGCGACCAGCGAACCGGCCGGGGCGGCCGGCGGGTGGGCGTACGGGTGGTCGGCGGACAGCGGGCCGGCCGCGCTCATGAAACCGGACGGGCACACCACCGACGCGGTCACCGGGCCGCCGGCGGCGCCACGGACCGCCAGCACGGGCTGGGTGCCGGCATGCTCCACGGGTACGACGGCCAGCCCGTCACCGTCGAGCTGCGCCAGCCACTGCGGCGAAACGCCCCCGACACCGACGGTCACGATCACGCGGTCGAACCGTTCGCCCGGCATGCCGGAGTAGCCGTCGCCGTGGACCACCCGGACGCTGTCGATGCCGGCCCTGGTCAGCGCGGATCGGGCCCGCTCCGCGACGTCGGCCTGCACGTCGACGCTGGTGACTCGCGCGCCCAGAACCGCCAGCAACGCGGCGTTGTAGCCGGTGCCCGCGCCGATCTCGAGGACGCGCATGCCGGGCCGCAGCTCGAGCGCGTTCAGCATGATCGCCATGAGTGACGGTTGGCTCGACGAGCTCACCGGCACCGAGCCGGCCAACTTGGTGACCAGCACGTCGTCGCGGTAGACAGTATCCAGGAAGTCGGCATCGCCGGGCGTGGCCCAGGTGCCGTCGCGGCGCTGGAAGCCGTCGACCACGAACGCCTCACGAGGCACTGTCGCCAACGCGACC
Source organism: Actinomycetota bacterium (assembly GCA_046724195.1). Classification (GTDB taxonomy): domain Bacteria; phylum Actinomycetota; class Actinomycetes; order Mycobacteriales; family Micromonosporaceae; genus Actinoplanes. The sequence goes on along the minus strand of JBKOWB010000371.1, from coordinate 8,457 downwards.
ACGAGCTGCGGGCTCAGCGCGGCGCCGTCCCGCCGGATCTGCTCGATGTAGCGTTCGCGCAGGTCGGTCATGGGATCACGGTATTGCGGCGGCAGCCGCGATGCCGAGCGAGTAGGGCACGTCGGCGTCGTGATAGGGGCGTTCTGACCGGTCGATGCCGGCCACGAAGTCCGCGTAGACAGCCGCGGCACGCAACGCCGCGACCGGCCTGAGGAGCTCGACGGCGCGCTCCGGATTGCTGCCGGGCATGGTCTCGCGCCAGCGCTTCGCCCAGGCGGCGACGAGCGGCGCGGCCTCGCCGGCCGGCAGGTCGCCGGTGAGCCGGATGATGTCGAACGCCGGGTGGGCCACCGTCGCATCGCCCCAATCCATGATCACCCGAATGTCGCCGTCCGCGCGCACGTTGCCGGGATGCAGGTCACCGTGCATCAGCGTGGCCGGGACACCGCACGCGGCCACCGCGTCGAGCGTCTCGGGCAGCGCCGCGACGACCTTCTCCAGGCCCGGGATCGAGGCGCAGTACGGCTCGGCGGCGGCTCGCAGCCACGGCTCCAGGTCGCGCCGGTCCGGTACGCCCGCGGCCAGGAGCTCCTCGACGCGCCCCACGAAGTGCGCCTGCACCGGGTGGACGTCCGCCGCCACCAGAGCCCGGAAGCCGGCGCCGGCGCCGTACCGGTCCTCGCCGGGCGCGTGGGCGAGCAGCATCCGGCCGTCGTCACCTGCGGCGAGCAGCGGCGGGGCCAGTCCGGGAGCCACGCCCGCGACAAGGCGCAGCGTCGCCGGCTCATGGCCGAAGAACGCCGGCACTTGTTTGAGCCACGCGACCGGCGCGCCGCCGGCGTCGAGCCGCCATATCGCGGACAGGTTCCACGTGCGCTGCTGGACAGCGACGGCGCCGGGCGTGCCGAGCGCGGCGAGCACGGCGATCGCCCAGGCTGTCGACGCGGCCGGACCGCCGGGTTCCGCGTACGCGGCCCGGCACGGATGCGGCGACAGGTCCGCCTCGATGGGCGTGAGCCCGGCCGGCGGCGCGTCGAACGTCTGCGCCAGATAGGTGACGGTGCCTCCGGGCGGGTTCGGTCGATCACCGTGCAGCAAGCGCAGCACCTGCACGTCGACGCCGTGGCGCGCGCGGGCACCGGCGACCACGTCGGCGACCTCCTGCCACCAGGGCACGGCGACGTTGAACGGCGGCAACGCGCCGAGCAGGGCGCCCTCGGCATCGACGAGGACCAGTGTCACGGTACGTCCCACGACGAGACCGTATCGTGCCGCCTCCGTCAGGGCTTCTGGACACGGTAGGTGAGGTGCGTGACCCGCTTGCCCTCGATGACGGTCGGGTCGTCCAACCGGATCGGGGCGGTGGCGAGGTTGGCGAAGAACGGGATCCCCTTGCCCAGCAACACCGGTACCAGCGACACCACGATCTCGTCGAGCAGTCCGGCGTCGAGGTACTGCTGGGTCAGCGTCGGCGTCGACACCGCGACGATCTTATCGCCCGCCGTGGCTTTGGCCGCGTCCAGCGCCTCGATCGCGTCGGTGTGGAAGGTGGTCGGCGAATCGTCGCGCGGCCAACCGTCCGGGACCGAGTGGCTGACCACGAACACCGGCGTGCCGACCGGATGGTGGCCGCCCCAGCCCTGGGTCAGGTCGAAGACCCGGCGACCGCACACCAGCGCGCCGACGGCGCCGGAGAACAACGGCTGGAGATGCCGAGCGCTCGCCTCGGACACCTTGAACGTCCACCGCTCCGGGTCGGCGGTGGGCACCTCGACGTCCCCGTTTCCGTACCAATCGAACAGCTCGTCCACGCCGTCGGCGGGATCGGCGATGAAACCGTCGAGCGACATCGTCATGTCAGCGACGACCTTGGCCATGATGCTCAACTCCTTCATTAGGGCTCTGATACCCCTGAGTCGGAGCCGGCCTCACCTTCTCGACAAGGATTCGAAGCGAGCCTTCAGCGCCGCCGCGCCCGCCTTGTCCGGGCGGCCGTGCAGCCGCAGCCGGGCCATGCCGCCGTCCGGGAAGATGTCCAGCCGCACATGCGTCGCCGCCCGGTCGGCCGACACCGGGAAGCGATGCGGGGTGTCCGGCGCCAGCGGCACCGGCGGCAGCAGGTCGAACCAGGCTCCGGGGTCGTCGAGCGAGCCGGTGCGGGCATCGACGCCGCGCAACGACGCCCGCCCGGGCGCATTGCCCTTGAAGTGGCTGGTGTCCAGGTCGGCGAGCTCGACGACCGCCGGTACGGCCAAGGCCACCAGCGCCCAGTCGTTGCCGTCGTCGCGCCGGCGGGACGTCTCCCAGCCGTCGCCCATCGACGCCGCCAGCCCCGGCATGAGCATGTTCTGCGGATTCCCGTAGAACATGTCGCTGCACCCGGCGATGCGCGCGCCGAACTGAGCAGCGGCCACGTCGAACACGCCCGGGAGTAGCCGCGGGTCGGGCACCACCTCGCCGTGCACCCGCAGGCGCGCGACGCCACCGTCCGGATAGATCGTCAGCCGGACGTGCGTGAACCGGTGCGGCACGTCAACCGTGAAAAGGTTCCGGCTGTCGCCGTTCAGCGGCGAGCGGGGCACCAGCGGCGTCCACGGCGCGGCCCGCAGCGCGATGGCGTCCGGGTAGCCGTCGACCGCGCACCCGTCGACGGACGCGTAGGGCGGGTAGTTGCCGGTGAAGAACGCCGTGTCGATGTCGATGCCGCGTGCGACGCCGGGGGCGCCGAGCCGGATGATCGCGTAATCGTGGCCGGGTTCCCGGCGGCGCCGCGTCTCCCAGCCGTCGTACACCTGGCCGCGGTGGTCGAAGGTCCGCGGCGTGAACACCGGCGCCGCGGGTGCGAGCAAGTGGTCGGCGGCGGCGAAGAACTCGTCGTTGGCGTACACGATGCCGCCGCCGAAGGTGCGCGATGCCAGGTCGGGCAGCGCGGTGAAGTCCTCGGTCACGCAACCTCCCGGGTGAGCAGCCGGCCGCTGGGATGCGCGCCGGTCACCGTCCGTCCGCGCAGCCAGGTCGCGGTCACCACACCCCGCAGTGACTTGCCCGCGTACGGCGTGACCGGGTTGCGGTGGAGCAGGTTGCCGGCGTGGACGATGAACGAGGCGTCCGGATCGAACGCGACCATGTCGGCATCCGCACCGGCGGCGAGCCGTCCCTTGTGGTGCAGCCCGACCAAATCCGCCGGCCGGAGTGCCATCCAGGTCGCAAGGTCGGCCAGGCCGTGTCCGCGGGCCCGCGCGGCCGTCCACATCACCGGTAGGCCCAACTGCACCGATGCGATACCACCCCAGGCCGACGCGAAGTCGCCGGTGTCCTGCCGCTTGAGGTCCGGCGTGCACGGCGAATGGTCGCTGACCACACAGGTGATCAGGCCGTCGACCAGCGCCGTCCAGAGTTTCGCGGCGTTGGCCGCGTCCCGGATCGGCGGGCAGCACTTGAACTCGGTACCGCCGGCCGGGACGTGCGCGGCGTCCAGCGTCAGGTAGTGCGGGCAGGTCTCGGCGGTGACCCGTACCCCCTCCGCTCGTGCCGCCGCGATCAGCGGAAGCGCCGACGCGGCCGAGAGGTGCAGGATGTGCACGCGCGCGCCCGCGGATCGGGCCGCGCCGATCGCGGTGCCGACCGCGGCGTGCTCGGCATCCGGCGGCCGGGATGCCAGGAAGTCGCGGTATCTCGGGGACGCGGGCGCCTCGCGCAGGTGGTGCGGGTCCTCGGCGTGAATGACGAACAATGCGTCTACCGCACTCAGCGCCGCAGCGAGCCCAGGCGCGTCGACCGGCGGGAACTCGGGGACACCCGAGTCGGCGAGGAAGGCCTTGAAGCCGAACACGCCCGCCTCGTGCAGCGCGGGCAGGTCGCCGGCGTTGCCCGGGATCGCGCCGCCCCAGAAGCCGACGTCGATGTGGCATTGCCCGGCGGCCGCGTCCCGCTTGACACGCAGCGCCTCGGCGTTCACGGTCGGCGGCACGCTGTTGAGCGGCATGTCGAGGATGACGGTCACGCCGCCCGCGGCCGCGGCCCGGGTGGCGGTGGCGAAGCCCTCCCACTCGGTGCGGCCGGGTTCATTGACGTGCACGTGCGTGTCGACGAGGCCGGGCAGCAGCGCGAGGTCGCCGAGATCGACGTCGGTCACCGCGCCCATCTGAGCGTCGTACGCCTCGACGGCGACGATCGTCTCCCCGCGCACCGCGACGGCGGCGGGTCGCTCGCCGTCCGGGGTGACGGCTCGCCGGGACCGCACGACGAGATCAAGCACAAGGCCGAGCGTAACTGAGCTGGCTGGCCTCGCTCCGCTCGGCTGGCTCGCGCTGGGCTGGCTGGCCTCGCTGCGCTCGGGCGCTGGCGGCCCGGCGTGAAGATCGACAGTGTGCCGCGGTTCCGCGGTCGCACACCGTCGTCACGGCCCGGGTTCGGGCCAAACCGGCGATCCCGCACCGGCATCCGGGCACACCGCCGCGGATAGGCGCCGGGATGCGGGGGCCTGTCACCCGCCGTCACCGCCGGACCCACCCGGCCGTGCTAGGGGGAAGATCGGTGGTGTTCTCCCCGCGCCACCGATCTTCCGCGCAGTCCAGGCGCCCGGCCACGGCGGTCGCGGAACGTGGTCGCCGGTCGGGGGTGACGCCGCACCGGCCGCGCCCCTTTGACACCCTCCCCCGGACAGGGGGTCACCGGCGCTCCCGACGTCGGCATCCGGCACGGCCGCCGGAAAACCGGCACCCTCGACACCGAAACCCCCGCCTGGCGGCAGACCCGACAGGACCACGCCGCAGCCGCGTGACAGCCAACAACCGTGGGATGTCTTCGCTGGAAGCCAGCCAGCTCGCGGATTGGCTACAGCATGGAGACGTGGACGTGGTCCATGTGGGTGCTGGCGCCGTGGTACGACTTCCACCCGGTCGCCGGGAACCAGATCTGCCGGTACCAGATGACGTAAAGCACGCCCAGGCGGTCGGCGTTACGCACCAGGAACGCCATGACATTGTTCCCGTAGTTTTTCATGTCCGCGTTGTGCGCGACGGAGAAACCACGCTTCTGTAGCGACCAGTCGCACGCCCGGCCCTTGGGATGCTCGAACGGGCCGCCGTTGCGGTGGCAGCCGACGAATCTATTGAAGCCTGCTTTTTTGACTTCCTGGTACATGTGATAGGTCCGCGGCGTGATGCAGCCGTCAGTCGTCGGGTCGTTGACGCTGCACGATTCGGGCGAGAAGCCGCCGTCGGCGTTGCGCGGCGCGGGCGCGGCCACGGGCGATTTTGCCACCACGAATCCGCCGGTCAGGCTCTTGCCGCCGACCAATGCGAGCGCTTTCTCCGCCGCTTCCTTTTGTTTCTGCATCGCCGCGAGGTTCTGCTGCTGCGACTTGACCTCTTGATCGAGGCGGGCCTTGGCCGTCGCGACCGCGTTGATCGCCCGGTTCAGCTCCCGCAGTTTCCCGTCGTTCAGCGCGTTGATCTCCTCCAGCGAGATCGCCCGCTTCAGGAACGCGTCGCTGCTCGTACTGCTCAGCAGGAAGCCCGCGGTGCTCACGCCACCCGTGCGGTACTGCTGAGCCGCGACCGCGCCTACCTGGGGGAGTAGGGCGTCGCGCTGGGTCTCCGCGTTCTTCACCTCGATGGCGAGGGTGAGCTGCGTCTTCGTCGACTTCGCCACCGCCGCCTTGGCCGCGAGGTACCGGCGCCCGGTGGAGTCGAGCACGTCGTTGAGGAGCGGGTTGTCCTTGCCGTCGTCCGCGGTCGCGGACGTACCGTCGGGATCGGCGCTCGCCGGGGAGGCGGGCGCGATCAGCATCGCCGTCGCCGCGACCAGCGGTGCGAGGGCCAGGACCAGCCACCGGCGGGGTCTTGCCGTCATCCAGTTTCCTTCCACGTTACCGCCGACCGGGTTAGCTGACGGGTTCGGGACGGAAGCGATCCCTACCGCCCTTGCGGGCGGATTCACCCCAACGAACGGTGGTTCCCCGGCTCGCCTCGCGGCGATTGGGCGGCGGCCTGCCGGCACATCGGGGGTTGTGCCTTTCGGGCAGTGACCGGCGGCCAGCTTACCTGAGAATTCACCGCGCATCAGTACGGCGAAGGGAGCGAAAAGCGTTAGCTTGTAGCGACTATCCGTAACGACACGACGTGGCCGGGCATCAATGTGAGTCGTTGCATTCGTTCCATGGTGGCCCTAACTCAATGTGGTGGGCCCATTGCGTAGAGTGCGACCACTGTCAATTCGTCGAATCGTGGGTAGTGTTCGTCACGGTCTCCGTTCTGTACGGCGCCACGGAGGGTGCCAGCGGCGACCGCCGCCTAATCGCCGCTCGCGGCGAGCCGGGGAACCAAACCCAGGTAGTGGGGTGAGTCCGCGTCAGCGGTAGGGATCGCTTCCGTCCCGAACCCGTCAGCTAACCCGGTCGGCGGCCGACGGAAGGAACGCACGTGAAGGACAAACCTGTCCGGCGACGATTAGCCGCGGTCCTCGCGCTGATGGTCGCCGCATCCGGACTGGCCGTCGCCGTGGCGGTGCCGGCCTCCGCGAGTCCGCGTCCTCTCACCGCCCCGGGCGGCACCGGCGTCGGCAACGAGGGCGGCTCCAAGACACTGAACGACCAGCTGGCGGCCGCGTCCCGGGGCTTCATCGAGGCCAGGGATGCGCTCGCCCAATCCCAGAAGCGCCAGCGGGAACTGGCGGCCAAGCTCACGGCGACCGAAGCCGAGCTCGGCCCGCGCCAGGCGGCGCTCGACAAGATCGCCCAGCAGACGTACCGCACCGGGCGGCTCGGGCCGATGAGCGCGCTGCTCACCGCGTCGTCGTCCGGCAGTCTCCTCGACCGCGCCGAGGCGCTCGAGACGATGGCGGTCCAGCAGAACGACGCGCTGCGCGCGTTGAAGGACGTCCGTACCCAGCAGGCGCAAGCCAAGATCGCGATCGACGCCGAGATTCGCGACCAGCAGAAGCAGCTCAACGTCATGGCCAAGCGCAAGGCGCAGGCTGAAAACGCGCTCAAGGCGGCCAACGCCGGCCAGAACGCGAGCTCACCGGGGGGCGGCGGCGGCAGGAGCGCCTCGGCGTCGGCGGCGCCGCGCAACTCCAGCGGCGGCTTCTCGTCCGAGTCATGCAGCATCAACGATCCGACCACAACCGGCTGTATCACGCCGCGCATGCTGCACGCGATGCAGCAAGCGCAAAAGGCTGGGTTCAACCACTTCGTGTCATGCTTCCGGCCGTCCGGCAGCGGGGAGCATCCGTTGGGCCGAGCCTGCGACTTCGCGGCCGACCAGAACGGCTTCGGCGGCGTGGCCACGGGCAGCAGCAAGGACTACGGCAACCGGCTGGCGAACTTCTTCATCAACAACTCGAGCCGGCTCGGCGTGCTGTACGTCATCTGGTTCCGGCGGATCTGGCTGCCGAGCAGCGGGTGGAAGGCCTACACCAGGGGCAACGGCGACCCGTCCAGCGACCACACCAACCACGTACACCTGTCCGTGGTCTGATCACCGCGAGTGCGGGGCCTACTTGCGCATGTAGGCCTCGTACTCCTGCATCACGTCCTCGGTCGGGCCGTCCGCGCGGATCACGCCCGACTCGAGCCAGATCGTCCGCTCACAGGTGTCCCGGATGGACTGCTCGCTGTGGCTGACCAGGAAGACCGTCCCTGCCTCCTCGCGGAGGTCGCGGACCCGCTGCTCGCTGCGCCGTCGGAACTTGGCGTCGCCGGTGGCCAGGGCCTCGTCGATGAGAAGTACGTCGTGCTTCTTGGCGGCCGCGATGGAGAAGCGGAGCCGGGCGCCCATGCCGGAGGAGTACGTCCGCATGGGCAGCGAGCCGAAGTCGCCGCGCTCGTTGATGCCGGAGAAGTCGATGATGTCCTTGGTCTTGGCCTTCACCTCAGCGGGCGTCATGCCCATGGCGAGGCAGCCGAGCACCACGTTGCGCTCGCCGGAGAGGTCGTTCATCAGCGCGGCGTTGACGCCCAGCAACGACGGCTGTCCGGCCGCGTAGATGGCGCCGCCGCGCTCGACGGGAATAAGGCCGGCGATCGCCCGCAGCAGCGTCGACTTGCCCGAGCCGTTGCTGCCGATCAGCCCGATCGCCTCGCCCCGGTAGGCGATGAAGCTGACGCCCTTGACCGCGTGTACCTCGCGGATGGCCGCCGACTTGGTTCTGGTGACGATCCGCTTGAAGCTGGCCAGCGGGCTGCCCGCGCCCGGCGTGGTGGCACCCACGATCCGGTAAACGACGTGCGCGTTGTCGGCGATGATGGTCGGTACGCGTTCCTCAGCCACGGCCGTAGCCCTTCTCTCCGCGCCAGAAGAAGATGTATCCGACGATGCCGGCCACGACGGCCCAGGCTACGGCCTCGGTCCATAGCAGCCGCGTCGAGCCGGCCAGCTTGACGTTCTCCATCAGCGCGTGCCGCATCAGCTCGATGTACACCAGCAGCGGATTCGCCAGTACGAGATGCAGCTT
>JBKOWB010000426.1:0-5592 GCA_046724195.1 Actinomycetota bacterium | reverse complement strand
GGCGGGCCCTGCTCGCGGGCGACCTGCCGGCGCTGCGGGCGCCGGAGCTCGCCACCGCGCTGTCGATGGCGGCCGGCCGCAGCTTGGTGCCGGACGCGGAGGGCAGCGGCACGGTGCTGCTCACCGCTGCGCCCGACGCTCCGCTCGACCCCCACTTCGGCGTGGGCTCCGCGGCCGCCCACCTCGCCTCCGGCGCGACCGAACTGACCGGCGACTGGCCCGGCCTGCGCCAAGACGTCGACACCGCAGCGGATCTGCGGGCGGTGCTCGCGCTGGGAGCCGGCGCACACACCTGCGCGCTCCTGCGTGATATCGGACTCACCCACGACGGCGACCGCTCCCGCCTGCCAACCGCCCCGGCCCGGTAGCGTGCGGGGCATGCAAGGCACGGTCGCGACCTACGATCCCGAGACGCACGCGGGCACGCTGCTCCTCGACGACGGCACTCAGCTGGCATTCCCGGCGGAGGCGTTCCTCCGCTCCGGGTTACGGCTGCTCCGTCTCGGGCAGCGGGTGACCGTCGAGACCGGCACCGACGGCACGGTCTCCCAGCTCCGGCTTCCCGGCATCGGCTAAGTCGATCCTTCGCAGGTTCATTTCCCGTTTCCCCTAGAACGGGCAGTATGGAGTGCATGACAAGCCCGCCTCGGACACCCGACGCCACCGCGCCTCGATCGGTCGGGGCCAATCCGTCCGGTTCGCTCCGGCGTGGCCGCAACGGGCGTTTCGTTCCCCGTGATCGGGAAGCGACACCGGCCGAGAACCCCGCTGGCATCGTCGACGGGCCGAACCCTGCCGCGCCGCACCCGCTGCTCCAGGAGCCAATGCTGGACGAAGAACCCTGGCCCGACGAACACCCGCTGCCGGAGGATCGCTTCCTCAACCGGGAACTGTCGTGGCTGGACTTCAACGCCCGCGTCCTCGCCCTGGCGGAGGATCCCGAAACGCCGTTGCTGGAACGCGCGAAGTTCCTGGCGATCTTCGCCAGCAACCTCGACGAGTTTTACATGGTCCGGGTGGCGGGCCTGAAACGCCGGCTCAGCGCCGGCCTGCCGATGCGGGGCGGCGACCGGTCCTCGCTACGCAACCAGCTGGAGATGATCACGGAACGGGCCGCGCATCTGGTCACCCGGCACGCGACGTGCTTCGGCGAGGAGGTCCGGCCGAAGCTGTCGGCCGAGGGCATCGAGCTGGTCAGCTGGGCGGAGCTGGACGCGCCGGAGCGGGAACGGCTGCGGACGTACTTCCGCGAGCAGGTCTTCCCGGTGTTGACGCCGCTCGCCGTGGATCCGGCCCACCCGTTTCCGTACATCTCTAGCCGGTCGCTGAATCTCGCCGTGGTCCTGCGCGACCCCGCCGGGGACAGCGCCGAGCTGTTCGCCCGGGTCAAGGTGCCGAACAACGTGCCGCGCTTCGTCACCGTGCAGAACGACAGCCGCGCCGCCCGCTTCCTGCCGGTCGAGGAGCTCATCGCGACCCACCTCGATCAGCTCTTCTCCGGCGTGCAGGTGCTGGAATGGCACCTGTTCCGGGTGACCCGCAACGCCGAACTGGAAGTGGACGAGGACCGCGACGAGGACCTGCTCCAGGCCCTCGAGCGCGAACTGGCCCAACGCCGGTTCGGGTCGCCGGTCCGTCTCGAGGTGGCCGCGTCGATCAGCGACCACGTCCTCGATCTGCTCGCCCGCGAACTGGACATGGACAGCGAGGACGTGCTCCGGGTGCCCGGCCTGCTCGACCTGTCCGCGCTGTGGCAGGTGTTCAACGAGTGTGACCGGGACGACCTCAAGGACCGCCCTTTCGTGCCGGCCACCCATCCGCAACTGGCGGACGGGGAGGTGCCGCGCAGCGTGTTCAACCGGCTGCGGGAGTCCGACATCCTGGTGCACCATCCGTACCACTCGTTCTCGACGAGCGTGCAGCGATTCATCGAGCAGGCCGCCGCCGACCCTAACGTGCTGGCCATCAAGCAGACGCTCTACCGCACCAGCGGTGACTCCCCGATCGTCGACGCGCTCATCGACGCGGCCGCTGCCGGCAAGCAGGTGGTGGTGCTCGTCGAGGTGAAGGCACGGTTCGATGAGATCGCCAACATCGGCTGGGCGCGGATGCTGGAGCGGGCCGGATGCCACGTGGTCTACGGCCTGGTCGGTCTCAAGACCCATTGCAAGACGGCCCTGGTGGTGCGCCAGGAGGGCCACCAGATCAAGCGCTACTGCCATATCGGTACGGGCAACTACCACCCCAAGACCGCGCGGCTGTACGAGGACTTCGGCATGCTCACCGCCGACCCCGAGGTGGGCGCGGACGTGACGGATCTGTTCAACGTGCTGACCGGGTACAGCCGGCAGACCGCGTTCCGGCGGTTGTTGGTGGCGCCGCACGGCGTACGCAAAGGTCTGGTCGAGCGGATCGACGAGCAGGCCCGGATCGCCCGCCAGGGCGGCGAGGCGCTGGTGCAGTTCAAGGTGAACTCGCTCGTGGACGAGGACACGATCGACGCGCTGTACCGGGCCTCCCGCGACGGCGTGCGGGTCGACCTGATCATCCGCGGCATGTGCGCGCTGCGTCCCGGCGTACCGGGGCTGTCGGACAACATCCGGGTACGGTCCATCGTGGGTCGCTTCCTGGAGCATTCGCGCGTCTTCCGGTTTGGTGTGGGTGACGACGCCGAGTATTGGATCGGCTCGGCCGACCTCATGCACCGCAACCTGGACCGCCGCGTGGAGGCGCTGGTCCGGGTCACGCTGCCGTCCGCCCAGGACGACCTACGCAACGTGCTCGAGCTGTCCATGAGCGACAGGACCGAGGGCTGGGACCTGGCCGGCGACGGCATCTGGCATCGCAACCCCGCGAGCCCGACCGAGCCACACGTCCACCTCCAGGAGGCGTTGCTGCGCCAGGTCATCGGCAGGTCGGGGTGAGCGAAGCCGGCGGCACGATACGGGCCGCGGGGGCGGTGCTCTGGCGGCCCGCGGGAGCCGGCATCGAGATCTGCTTGGTGCACCGGCCGGCGTACGACGACTGGAGCCTGCCCAAGGGCAAGCTCCACCGTGACGAGCATCCGTTGGTCGCCGCGGTGCGCGAGGTGCGCGAGGAGACCGGCGTGCGGGCCTATCCCCACGTTCGCCTGCCGGACGTCACGTACGCGCTGCCCACCGGCGTAGCCAAGACGGTGGAGTTCTGGGCAATGCGGGGCGGCGACGAGCCCGTCCGGGCCGTGGCCGATCCGACGGAAGTCGACGACGTCCGCTGGCTGCCGCCGGAGGCAGCGGCCGGCACGCTCACGTACCCCACCGACGCGGAGCTTGTTTGGTACGTCGCGGCTATGCCGCCGATCACCGCGATCACGACGCTGGTACGGCACGCCAGCGCCGGCGACCGCAATACCTGGGTCGGCGACGATGCCCTCCGGCCGATCGACCCACTCGGTCAGCAGCAGGCGGCCCGGCTCCGCGTCGTGCTGGCCCTGTTCCAGCCGAGGCGGCTGTTCGCCGCGCCCCCGTTGCGCTGCATGCAGACGCTCCAGCCGCTGGCGGACGCGCTTGGCCTGCCGATCGTGGAAGACCCGGTGTTCGCGGAGCCGCCGCAAGCCGAGGACGTGTTCGCCACGGCGAAGGTGGCGGCGACCCGGCTCGTCGAACTGCGCGACGGCGAGACCGCGACGGTCTGCAGCCAAGGCAAGGTCATCCCGCCGACGCTGGCCCTGCTGCGGGGCACGCTCGACCCGGCGCCGTACAAGACGCCGAAGGGCGGCGGCTGGGTGCTCAGCTGGGCCGGCGAGAGGCTGGTTGGGATGTCCCGGATCTGACGCCGCCGGTACGAGGCGTGCGGCGGGGAGGTCCCGCAGTCCATGCCGGGACCGTAGGCCCAGCGGCCGGCTGAGCGCCGGAACACGCGAAAGGCGTCAACCCCTACGGGTGGACGCCTTTCGTTTGCGAGCGTACGGATCAGCGGGCCGTACGCGCGGTTGCGGCACGGGCGGCCGGTGTGGTGCGGGCCGTGGATGCCGTGGTCTTGCGTGCGGTCGTCTTCTTGGCGGCCGTCTTCGCCGGAGTGGCCTTGGCCGTCGTGGCCTTGGCCGTGGTCTTCTTGGCCGCGGTCGACTTCGCGGTGGCGGCCTTGGTTGCGGTGGTCTTCTTGGCCGCCGCCGACGCCGTGGTCTTCTTGGCGGCGGTCGACTTGGCGGCCGTCTTGGCCGGAGTCGCCTTGGCCGTCGTCTTCTTGGCGGCCGTCTTCGCCGGAGTGGCCTTGGCCGTCGTGGCCTTGGCCGTGGTCTTCTTGGCCGCGGTCGACTTCGCCGCCGTGGCCTTGCTGGCCGTGGTCTTCTTGGCCGCAGTCGACTTGGCCGCCGCGGCGGTCCGCGTGGCGGTCGATCGCGACGGCGCGGCCTTCGCGGCGGTGGACTTCACGGCCGCGGTCGTCCTCTTGGCGGTGGCCGCCTTGGCCACCCTGCCGCTCGCCACCATCTCCCGGAATGCCGTGCCCGGCTTGAATGCCGGCACGGACGTCTTCTTCACCTTGACGGGTTCACCGGTGCGCGGATTGCGCGCGGTACGCGCATTGCGCGCCCGCTTTTCAAAGACACCGAAGCCGGTAATGGCTACGCGGTCGCCCTTGGTGACGGCGCTCTCCACCTCGCTGATGACCGCATCCAGCGCCGCTGTCGCCGTCTTCCGGTCCCCCAGTCGGGCGGCGAGCGCCTCGATGAGCTCGGCCTTGTTCACGGTTTCCTCCCGAACGTGAGAACTGGCCCAACGCGAGCCATTCTGCGCGCACCGTATGCCCTCTGACCAGCAGACACAAACATCTGCTTGAAAAAAAGCCTTGTGTCGTAAGGAATTCGCACCCCAAGGTGGACCCGAAGAAGGTCCAAAAGCCGTGGCTGGCCACCGAAATCGGCTTACCCGGTGGCCGGCATCGGCCTACACCGTGATCGGTTTGTAGGGCGGACGGGTCTTCTCGTAGGCCGAAATCGCGCCCTCGTGGCGCAACGTCAGTCCGATGTCGTCGAGCCCCTCCATGAGCCGCCAGCGGCTGAAATCGTCGATCGGGAAGGTCCAGACCGCGTCGTCCACACGTACTTCGCGGGCTTGGAGGTCGACGGTGATCCGCTTGTCCGGCTCGCTCTCAGCCATCTCCCAGAGCGCCTCGACGGCCTTCAGCTCGAGCTGGACCGGTAGCAGGCCCTCCTTGAGCGCGTTGCCCCGGAAGATGTCGCCGAACCTCGGCGCGATGACCGCCTTGAACCCCCAGTCCCGCAGCGCCCAGACGGCGTGCTGGCGGGACGATCCGGTGCCGAAGTTGGGACCGGCCACCAGGATCGTGGCGCCCGCGTGGGCCGGGTTGTTGAGCACGAAGGCCGGATCGTCACGCCATGCGCTGAACAGCCCGTCCTCGAACCCGGTCCGGGTCACCCGCTTGAGATAGACGGCCGGGATGATCTGATCGGTGTCCACATCGGAACGGCGCAGCGGCATGACCGTACCGGCGTGGGTGGTGAACTTGTCCATTCTGTGGCGCCTCTCAATTCAGGTCGGCGGGGCTGGCCAGCTTGCCCACCACGGCGGTGGCGGCGGCGACCTGCGGCGA
>JBKOWB010000415.1:0-5272 GCA_046724195.1 Actinomycetota bacterium | reverse complement strand
ACCCAGGAGCCGTCGAAGCCGTCCGCGGCCTCGCGTTCCTTGTCCTCGCGAACCTTGGCCAGCGCGACCTCGTTGACGGCCGGATCTCGGCGGCTCGGGATGAAGGCGGCCATGCCGCCCATCGCGAACGCGCCACGCCGGTGACAGGTCGAGACGAGCAGTTCGGTGTACGCACGCATGAACGGCGCCGTCATCGTGACGGCGGCCCGGTCCGGCAGCACCATGGTCGGGTTCTCGCGGAAGTACTTGATGATGCTGAACAGGTAGTCCCAGCGGCCGGCGTTGAGCCCGGAGACGTGCGGCCGAAGGCTGTAAAGAATCTCCTCCATCTCGAACGCCGCCGGGATGGTCTCGATGAGCACGGTCGCGCGGATCGTGCCCTGGGGGATGCCGAGTGCGTCCTGGGCGTACGTGAAGACGTCGTTCCAGAGCTCGGCTTCTCTGTACGACTCCATCTTCGGCAGATAGAAGTACGGCCCGCTGCCCCGGGCCAGCAACTCCGAAGCGTTGTGGAAGAAGTACAGGCCGAAGTCGACCAGCGCGCCGACCGCGGGCTCGCCGTCCACGGGCAGGTGCCGCTCGTCGAGGTGCCAGCCGCGCGGCCGCATCACGATCGTCGGGTAGGGGCCCGCGCCGAGCGAATACTCCTTGCCCGGCGTCGACAGGCTGATGGTGCGCCTGATCGCGTCGTACAGGTTCTGCTGGCCGTCGACCACGTTGGCCCAGTGCGGGGTGTTGGCATCCTCGAGGTCGGCCAGCCAGACCTTGGCGCCGGAGTTGAGCGCGTTGATGGTCATCTTCCGCTCGGTGGGCCCGGTGATCTCCACCCGCCGGTCGGTGAGGTCGGCGGGCGCCGGCGGCGCGAACCAGTCGGCCGCCCGGATGTCCGCGGTCTCGGGCCGGAAGCCGAGCGTGCCACCCGCCGCGATCTCGGCGCGCCGGGCCGCGCGGGCCGCGAGCAACTCGTTGCGGCGCGGCCGGAACCGCCGGTTCAGATCGGCGACGAACTCCACGGCCTCGTCGGACAGGATCTCGGTCATCGTCCTACCGTAACGAGGATCGGGTCTCATGACCGCGCACCCTTGAGGAGCCGCCGGTGGGCCCGGCGCGCTGCCCGGGCCAGCGCCTCGGCGTCCGCGTTGACCAGTTCGCCCCGCTCGACGACCGGCTTGCCGCCGACCAGCGCCAGCTCAACCGGCGCGGGCGGGCCGAAGACCAGCGCCGCGACCTTGTCGTCGATGCCGTCGTGGCCGAGCCCGTCGAGCCGCCACATCACCAGGTCGCCCAACTTGCCCACTTCGAGCGAGCCGAGATCGGCGTGCCGCCCCAGGCAGCGCGCGCCGCCGATGGTGCCGAGCAGCAGTGCCTCGCGGGCGTCCATGGCGTTCGGGCCGCCGCGGATCCGGGCCGTGTAGAGCGCCTGGCGCAACTCGGCGCCGAGATGCGAGACCTCCTGCGAGGCCGCTCCGTCCACGCCGAGACCGACCGGGACCGCATTGTCGAGCAGGTCACGTACCCGGGCCGCCCCGGCGCCGAGGCGGGCGTTTGAGCTGGGGCAGTGCGCGATGCCGGTGCCGGTGTCGCCGAGCTTCGCGATCGCGGCGTCGTCGAGATGCACGCCGTGCGCGAGCCACACGTCGTCGCCCAGCCACCCGAGCCGCTCCGCGTACTCGACGGGCGTGCACCCGTACCGCTCGCGGCAGAAGTCCTCCTCGTCGCGGGTCTCGGCGAGGTGGGTGTGCAGGCGTACCCCCTTGCGGCGGGCCAGGGCGGCGGCCTCGCTCATCAGCGTGGAGGTGACCGAGAACGGCGAACAGGGTGCGACCGCGATCCGCAGCATCGCGTCCGGCGACGGGTCGTGCCACCGGTCGATGGCCGCCGCGGTGGCCGCGAGCGCCGCGTCGGTGTCCTCGACGATGTTGTCCGGCGGCAGGCCGCCGGCGCTCTGGCCGAGATCCATCGAGCCACGGGTGGGGTGGAAGCGCAGCCCGATCTGCTGGGCGGCCGCGATCCCGGCGGCCAGCACGTCGCCCCCGCCGTGCGGGAAGACGTAGTGGTGGTCCGTGCTCGTCGTACATCCGGACAGCGCGAGCCAGCCGAGCCCGGCGCCGGCCGCCGCGCCGACGATCTCGGCGTCGAGGCGGCCCCAGATCGGGTACAGCGCGGTGAGCCAGCCGAACAGGTCCTCGTCGAGCGCGAGGCCGCGGGTGACCCACTGGTAGAGGTGATGATGCGTGTTCACCAGCCCCGGCGTCACCAGGCAGCCGGTGCCGTCGATGCGGCGTACTGACCGGTGGAAGCGGCCGGCGTGCCCGGGCCCGACCGCGACGATGCGGCCGTCGTCGCCGACCACCACGTGGCCGTCGCCGTATTCGGTGCCGGCCGGGTCGACCGTGGCGACCGCGACGTTCTCGATGAGGATCACAGGTACCACTCCGCGCTGGCCGCGGGCGCGTCGTCGCGGGTCACCACGCCTTCGATGAGTCCGAACGGCCGGTCGCCGGCGATGAAGACCTCGTGGGCGTTCTCCAAGCCGAACGGGGTCAGGTCGACCACGTAATGGTGCTTGTTCGGCAGGGCGAGGCGGATCTCGGCGATCTCCGGTCGGGTCTCGAGAACCCGGGTACCCATGGAGAGCAGGGTCTGCTGTAGGGAGTAGCTGTAGGTGTTGACGAACGCGTTGACCAGCGCGTCCCGCACCGCCGCGAACGACTCGTCCCAGTCGGACATGTCGGAACCATGCCGCCAGCCCGCGTCGACGGCCGTGGCCAGGATCCGGTCGGTGGTCTCCGCCAGCGTCGTGTACCGGTCACGGGGATAGCCGTGGAACTCCGAAGCCGTGGAGTTCAGCAGGACGAGTCCGTTCAGGCCGGACACCACCTGCGCGCTGCCGCCGCCCACGTCGATCTGCGCGGTCCGGGTGTAGTCGCCCTTGCGCTGGAACGAGTGCGGGCCCAGCCGTTCCCATTCGAATGCCTCGATGGATACCGTCGCGCGGTGGATCTGCGGCTGCGTGGTGACGAAATGGCGCGCCAGCAGCAGCCCGAAGTCCTCCGGCGCCCCGACCCCGTGCTCCTTCGCGAACGCGTACACGGTGTTCTTCATCGTGTCCGTCGGCAGGACGCCGCTGTTGTCGCCGGTCTGGTGTGTGGCGTCCAGGTCCCCGGAGAGCGCGATGCTGACGTTCAGGTCGGCCAGGCTGTGGGTCTCGCCGTCGCGGGTCACGCGGACCAGCCGGGTCTCCGCCTTGCCGTACCGGTTCGGCCCGAGCACGATCGCCACGCGTCAGCTCCCTCGATAGGTGGTGTAGCCGTACCGGCTCAGCAGCAGCGGCACGTGGTAGTGCCGGTCCGGGTCGTGTACGTGGAAGGCGACCGTGATCTCCGGAAAGAACGCCTCCCCGCCCAGGTAGGGCTCCACATAGAACAGCAGCCGATACCCGCCGGCCTGCCATTCGTGTACCGGCACCCGGTGCCGCAGCCTCCCGTCGCCGTCCGTGCGCCCCTCGGCGATCGTCCGCCAGCCGTCGGAGTCCTGCCGCTCCAGCCGGACGTGGACGTCGCGCGCCGGCTCGCCCGTCACCGTGTCGAGAATGTGTGTCGAGATCCTGGCGCGGAACCCGGCTTCCGTGGCGTCATCCGAGGGCATCGAGCAGCCTCTCCAGCCGCAGCAGCGCGATCTTGCGCAGTTCGTCGGCCACGATCGCCCGCTCGGTCACCTCGTCGTTCGCCACGCGTTCGGTAGCCGCGGCCACGATCTCGGCTTGCGTCTTCCCGCTCGCGAAGATCAGAAACACGTGCCCGAACCGATCCTCATAGGCCCGATTCGCCGCCACCAACGCAGCCTTCGTCGTGTCGTCGGCGCTGCCGGCCGCCGCCGACTGCTCGCGGCGCGACCACGCGGCATCCCGCGCATCGCCCTCGGCACGCTCCCCGATCCGCGGGTGCGCCGATAACCCCTTCTCGATGTCCGCCCAGCTCAAGGCGCGTGCGGCCGCATCGGCCGCGGCCACTATGGCCGCCCTGCCCGGGTACGGGCGCCCCGCGACGATCCTGGCTCCCCAGTCCGGCGCGGCGCAGCAGGCGAGCAGGTCGGCCTCGAGCCGCTCGGCGGGCAGCGAGTTGAATGCCTCCACCACGTCCACCGCCCACCCCCTCGCGTCGCGGGTCCAGTCAAGCAAACCCGTCCCCGATCATGCACGCCTTTGCCCGCGATCGACACACCCACCACTCACCCCGGCCCGATCCCGCCCGGGTTCGGGCGCCGGTGGTTTTGCTTCAGCGCGTCCCTCGCACCTCGGCCCCCGGTCTGGACTCAGCGGAACACGGCGACGCCGGTCGCCGGGGTGTGCGCAAGACTGATCGGGTGCTGATCGCCGAGGACGCCCTGCCCGATCTGCCCATCCGGGCGGTCCTGCCGGCGGTCGCCGCGGCGCTCGACGATGCGGGAGTAGCGGTCCTGGTCGCGCCGCCCGGCACCGGCAAGACCACGCTGGCCCCGCTGTTCCTGGCGGGTCCGGCCGACCGGGTGGTGGTGGCCGAGCCGCGCCGGGTCGCCACCCGCGCCGCCGCGCGCCGGATGGCCGAGTTGCTCGGCGAGCCGGTCGGCGCCCGCGTCGGCTATACGGTGCGCGGCGACCGCCGCGTCTCGCGCGAAACCGTCGTCGAGGTCGTCACGACCGGCGTACTGGTGCGCCGGTTGCACCGCGATCCGGAGCTGGCCGGCGCGGCGCTGGTGATCCTCGACGAGTGCCACGAACGGCACCTCGACTCCGACCTGGCACTGGCGTTCCTCGTCGAAGTGCGTGCCGCCCTGAGGCCCGGCCTGCGCATCCTCGCCACCTCCGCGACCGCCGACTCGTACCGGCTGTCGCAGCTGCTGGCGGACGTGGTCGACCCGTCGTCCCTGGCCCCGGAGTCCGGCCCGACGGCCCGGCCCGGCGCGAGGCCGCCGCCCATGGCGCCGGTGATCACGGCCGACGCGCGGCTCTTCCCCGTCGACGTGCTCTGGTGCCCGCCACCGCGAGCCGTCGCGCCGCCGCACGGGCTGCGGGTCGACCCGACGTTGCTCGACCATGTCGCCGGCACGATCGGCCGGGCCCTGGCCGAGGGCGACGGCGACGTGCTCGCGTTCCTGCCCGGCGCCCAGGAGATCGACGCCGTGGCCGCGCGCCTGGACGGCGTCGATGCCGACGTCGTCGCGCTGCATGGTCGCCTGCCCGGGGCCGCCCAGGACGCCGCGCTACGCCCCGGATCGCGACGCCGTGTCGTGC
>JBKOWB010000236.1:0-9506 GCA_046724195.1 Actinomycetota bacterium | reverse complement strand
GCGCCCGGAGATCGCGGCCCCGGACGGCGACGCCTCCTCCGTCGTCCAGGTGACGATCGGGTCGGTGTACCGGCCACCGCCGCCCCTGCCTTCGACCTCGGGCCAGCCGTAGTTCTTGCCGGGCTCGATGACGTTGACCTCATCGAAACGGTCCTGGCCGAACTCGATGCCGTACATGGTGCCGTCCGCGTCCCAGGCGAGGCCCTGCACGTTGCGGTGGCCCAGGGTCCAGACCGGCGAGCCCGGGTCCGGGTTGCCGGGTGCCGGCTTGCCGTCCGGCGTCAGCCGCAGGATCTTGCCGTTGGGATCGTGGGGGTCCTGCGACTCCGAGCGGTTGGTGGCGTCGCCCGTACCGACGTAAAGCATGCCGTCCGGCCCGAACGCGATCCGCCCGCCGTTGTGGACCCGAGCTTTGTCGATACCGTCGAAGATCACCTGCGGCGCCGCGCCGTCGCCCAGGCTGAAGCGGACGATCCGGTTGTCCGAGTCTGCGGTGAAGTACGCGTAAACCAGCCCGGTGCTGGCGAAGTCCCGCGCGACTGCGAGGCCGAGCAACCCTCCCTCGCCGGCCGCGGCGACGCCGGGCACCCGGTAGACCTCCCTGGGCTCGCCACCGCCCGGCCGGACCTGCAGGATCTTGCCGGTGTCCCGCTCGGCCACCAGGGCGCTGCCGTCCGGTAGGAAGGCGAGACCCCACGGCGTCAGAATCCGGGTCGCCACGGTTTCGGGGGCGGCGAGGTCCGGGGTTCCGGCGGGCGCCGGCGCCGGGCCGGCGGACGCGCTGGGGGCCACCGCGGAACTCGACTGCGGTACGGGCGGGGTCGCGGTGGTGCCGTCACTCGAGCACGCCGTCAGCAACGCCGCGCCGGCCGCCGCGACGGCCAGTCGGACTCGCGGGCCGATCTTCGCGGTAATCATGGCCCATACCGTGCCATGGCGGCACCAGACGGCCTCGCGGGGACGCGATGCGCCAGCTTCCGCGCCGCGGTCTGCGGTGACAGGGCGGCGCCGGCCCGGCACCCCTCGGCGCTGCTCTCCCGGCCACGGTGGCATGCCTCGGCTAGCCGATCGGCGTCGGCAAGCGCGCTCCGGTTGTGCCATCCGGTGAACCCCGGTAGGCAGAGATGGACCGTCCACGCTCTCTCGACACCCGGAGGAACGATGCGGTTCCGACGTACGATCGCGCTGGCCTCCGCGGCCGCGCTTGGTTTGCTCGTGAGCCCGGTTCCCGGCCTGGCTGCCCCGCCCGCGCTGGACCGGACGCCCACCGCGGTGGGGTACGGCGGCGCTGTCGCCACCGTGGATCCGACCGCCACCGCCGTCGGCGTCGACGTACTGCGCCGCGGCGGCAACGCGGTCGACGCCGCTGTGGCGGCTGCCGCGACGCTCGGCGTCACCGAGCCGTTCTCCGCCGGCATCGGCGGCGGCGGGTTCTTCGTCTTCTACGACGCCCGGCACAAAGAGGTGCACACGATCGACGGTCGCGAAGCCGGACCGGCGACGATGACCACCGACTACTTCATCGACCCGGCCGACGGTCTGCCGTACGACTTCCAGGAGGCCCGGGTCAGCGGCCTCTCGGTGGGCGCGCCCGGCACGCTCGCCACCTGGCAGGCCGCCGCGTCGTAGTGGGGCACCCGGTCACTGGGCGCGTTGCTGCGTCCGGCCGCCGCCGTGGCCGACCGCGGCTTCCCGGTGGACGCCACGTTCCGCCAGCAGATCGCCGACAACGCGGCCGCGTTCGGCCAGTTCGATGCGACCCGAGAGCTCTACCTGCCGGGCGGCCAGCCGCCTGCGGTGGGGTCGACGCAGCGCAATCCCGACCTTGCGGACACGTACCGGCTGATCGCGCGGCGCGGCACCGGCGTGTTGTACGGCGGTCCGGTCGGCGCGGAGATCGCCCAGACGGTCCAGCACCCGCCGGTCGCCGCCGACCCGACGGGCACATGGCCGTACCCGATCCGGCCCGGCACGCTGACCGCGCAGGACATCGCGAACTACCGGGTCAACTTCCCGGCGCCGACCCACTCGGACTACCGCGGCCTGCAGGTCTACGGCATGTCCACCCCGTCCAGCGGTGGCACGGCCGTGGGGGAGGCGCTCAACATCCTGGAGCGCAGCAGGCTGTCGTCGCTGCCCGTCGTGCAGGCCGAGCACCGCTACCTCGAGGCATCGGCGCTGGCGTTCGCCGACCGCAACCGTTATGTCGGGCAGTACACTCCGCAGTCGACGCTGACGACGCTGCTCAGCGACAGATTCGCGGCCGCGCGGGCGTGCCTGATCGATCCGGCGCACACGCTCACCAAGCCGGTGCCGCCGGCTCCGCTGACCGCGTCGGGCTGCCAGGTCGCCACCGCCGGCGCCCCCACCGAGCAGGGGCGGAGCACGACCAACCTGACCGTCGCGGACAGGTGGGGCAACGTGGTCGAGTACACGCTGACGATCGAGCAGACCGGCGGCAACGCCATGGTCGTGCCCGGACGCGGCTTCCTGCTCAACAACGAGATGACGGACTTCAACTTCACGCCGACCCAGGGCACGGCCCCCGACCCGAACCTGCCCGGACCGAACAAGCGGCCGCGCAGCTCGATGTCGCCGACGATCGTCTTCCAGCACGGCCGGCCGTACCTCGCGCTCGGCTCGCCGGGCGGCGCGACGATCATCACGACGGTGCTGCAGATCCTGCTCAACCGCATCGACCTCGGCATGACCCTGCCCGAGGCGATGGCCGCCCCGCGGGCATCCGAGCGCAACCTGGCCGCCGGCACACAGGCGGAGCCGGCGTACGTGGCGCAGTATGGCCCGGCGTTGACGGCCCTGGGGCACGTGTTCCAGACGCCCTACACAGCGGAGCTCGGTGCGGCCACGGCGATCGAGTTGACCCGCCACGGCGGCATGATCGCCGCGGCCGAGCCGGTCCGGCGCGGCGGCGGGGCCGCGGCAGTCGTCCACCCCCGCTCCGGCTGACCTCTCTCGCGATCTTGGAGTTGTGGTTTTGCCCCCGACCACGACTCCAAGATCGGTGGTACGACCACCGTGGTGCCTGGGCCGTCCCGGTCGATCAGCTCGACCGTGCCGTGGCGACGCCGCACGACCGCGCGGCTGAGCGCGAGGCCCAGGCCCCCACCCGGAACGGCCCGATCCGAGACCGCATCATTCCCGCCCGAATACGAGGTCGACGATCGGCCGGCCGGCCTGGACGCCCTGCCGCTCGAACTTGGTCACAGGCCGACGCACGGGTCCTTCGTGCCGCTTGTACAGACCCGGGTCGGCTTCGAGCGCCCCCGCCATGGCGACCGCATAGTCGGGCCAGTCGGTGGCGCAGTGCAAGACTCCGCCCGGACGCAGACGCTCGCGCAGGAGCCGCACGTTCCCCGGCTGGATCAAGCGCCGCTTGTGGTGTCGGGCCTTCGGCCACGGGTCGGGGAAGAACACGTGCACCGCGTCCAGGCTCCCCGGCGCCAGCCGGTGCACGAGCTCCATCGCGTCGCCGTGCGCCACCCGGACGTTGGTCAGTACGAACTCGCGTACGAGCGCAAGCAGGTTCCCGAGGCCCGGCGTGTGCACCTCGACCGCCAGGTAGTCCAGCCCGGGATCGGCGGCCGCCATCGCGGCGGTGGTCTCGCCCATACCGAAACCGATCTCCAGCACCCTCGGCGCGTCCCGCCCGTACACGACACCGAGGTCCAGAGGGGTGCGGTCGCCATCGACCACGGTCAGACCGTAGGCCGGCCACAGATTGACCAGGGCTTCGGCATGCCGGGCGCTCATCCGGCCCCGCCGGGGATGGAAGGTCCGGATCGGCCGTACGCTGGTCGTCTCGCTCATCGCGATCCCACGATACGCAGCCGCCGTGTCAGTTGGCCGGCTCGCCCTCGGCCACGGTCTCGCGTGCTGAGGGCCGGCCGAACTGTGGAGAGTTTGGGTCAGCTCCGAACCCAAACTCCCCACGGTCCGGGTCGTAGCTGCTGGGGTGTCGACGATCGCTTCGCGTGGCGTCCGGCCTGGTTTGTGTGTGCGCCGATCGCCCCTCTGGGGGCTGTTCCTCTGGGGGCGTTGGAAGCACACACAACGCCTCCGGGTGGGCGCGGCCACGCCCCGCAACCTCGGGCCCTCAGGCTGCTGTGGCGGTCCACATGGCCGTGAAGGCCGCCGCCTCGCCGGTGAGCCAGCTTTCCACGTCGGCTGGTCGCGCGGCCGGGTCTATGCGGTGGGTGGTGCCGCGGCGGAGGTCGACCAGGACGGGCTCGGCGTTCGGCAGGATCTGGTCCATGTGCCGGGCCATCAAGTGCAGCGTTGCCATGATCGCCTCGGGGGAGGGCGGGTCCTCGTCGAAGTGCAGCCGGACCGCCTCGCGGCGGCCGTCGTCGTAGCGCAGCCCAAAATGGGGGTTGATCTTGACCGCGAGCGGGCCCACCGAGGCCAGGGCGTCGCGGGTCTGGGCCAGGCTCACCGCGGACGGGTCGCCGAGTGAATGAAGATAGGTCATGGCGCCAGGGCAGATCGCCTCGTAGAGCGGCCTCCAGCGGGGCTTCACGAGGTCGGCCACGCCGGCGAGGTAGCTGCCGCCGGTACGGAAGGCGATGTCGGCCTTGAGCGCCTTGATCAGCGGACCGTGCGGGTTGAAGCCGGACCGGCGCTCGCGCTGGCGGCGCAGGCCGCCGACGAACGTGGCCTTGGCCGGGCCGGTGCGCGCGACGTAGCGGGTGAAGCCAAGCATCGTCGCGTAGGGCGGGATGGCCGGCGCGGGCGGTGAGCTAGACGGAACGGGCGCAGTCACTTGATCTCCTCCGCAGTCCGACCCAATGGATCACCAGGTCACGGCCACTTTTAGTACACACATTCTAATCGAAGCGTACGACATTTCCCAACCCCGCGTGGCCGTCCGGACACCGATCGTCGACACTGGCACGATGGCCTTGATCCGTTGCAACTTCTTCTCCGAGTCGCTGGAACTCGGCACCTCGATGACGGTGTTGCTGCCCCAGCCGGGCGCAGCCCAGATCGGCGTGGACGGGCCGCAGTCGGACGATCCGCCGCCGGTGCTGTATCTGCTGCACGGCCTCACTGACGACGACACCGCGTGGATCCGCTACACATCCATCGAGCGGTACGCGGCCGAGCGCGGCCTGGCCGTGGTGATGCCGCAGGTGCACCGCAGCTTCTATGCCGACGAGGCGCACGGCATGAGGTTCTGGACATTCCTCTCCGAGGAGCTGCCCCGGATCATCCAGAGCTTCTTCCGGATCTCCACCCGGCGCGAAGACACCTTCGTGGCCGGCCTGTCGATGGGCGGATACGGCGCGATGAAGTGGGCGCTGCGCCAGCCCGAGCGCTTCGCGGCGGCCGCCACGCTGTCTGGCGCGCTCGACGCCGCCTACATCCAGGAATACGATCGCCGGCCGCACATGCGGGCGCTGACCAGGCGCGTCTTCGCCGATCGGGTGGTCAAGGACACCGACGAGGACCTGCTGCACCTACTCGCGACCGCCGACAAGTCCCGGCTGCCCCGGCTCATGCTGCGCTGCGGCACCGACGATCACCTGGTCGCCCAGAACGAGCGATTCGTCGCCGCGTGCATGGCCCACGGCATCCCGCTCGAGGCGGAGTTCGGGCCGGGCGCGCACGAGTGGAGGTATTGGGACGCGCAGATCCAGAGCGTGCTGGATTGGCTAAAGCCGTAGCGCGGAGGCCAACGGCTAGTTGTCGTTGTCTTTGGACCGCTCGGCCAGGAATCGCTCCAGTTCCGCGCCAAGTTCCTCGGCTGTCGGCAGCGGTCCGGTCGAGTCGGCCAGCAGGTTGCCCTGGCGGCCGCGCAGGAACGCGTCATATTGCTGCTCCAGCGAGGCGACCAGGCGAGTGGCCTGCTCGTCCTCGGCGACCTGCTTGTCGACCTCCTCGCGGACCATCTCGGCGGCGTCGCGCAGCTCTCCGGTCGGCAACGCCAGTCCGGTACTGGACGACACCGAATCGAGCAGCAGTTCCGCAGCGGCCGGGTAGGTCGTCTGCGCCAGGTAGTGCGGGACGTGGGCCGCGTACCCCATGGCGTCGTGGCCATCCTGGCCGAGCCGGAACTCGAGCAGGTTGCCGACGCTGGCCGGCACCTGCACGCGCTGCAGCCAGGATTCGCGGTCGCCGAGCAGCCGCTGGTCGGTGGCGTGCGCGGTGACGCTCACCGGTCGGGTGTGCGGCACGGCCATCGGGATGGCGTTGAGGCCGACCGTCAGACGTACGCCGAAGCGTTCGATGAGGCCGGTGACCGCGGTAATGAAACGTTCCCACTGCAGGTCCGGCTCAGGGCCGGCGAGCAGCAGGAACGGCGTGCCGAGCTGGTCGCGCAGCAGGTGCAGCGCGAGGCTCGGCTCCTCGTAGCTCTCCCAATGGTCCTCGACGAAGATCATCGGGGGCCGGCGTGACCGGTAGTCGAGCAACTGGTCCAGGTCGAAGGTCGCGAGGATCTGGCCGTCCAGCTGCTCCATCAGCTGTTCGCGAGACAGCTGGATCGCGCCGCCCGCGTCGACGAACCCGGTGAGCGCCTGGATCAGCACCGGGCTGTCCAGGGCCGGCAGGTCGTCGGCCAACTCGTAGAGCGCGTGTGGGTCGAGCACGCTGCGGACCTCCTCAAAAGCAACTTGTCGTGCCAACAATCGAGCACCGGCGTTCATTCCGATGACAGGATCGCCGGGTGTCCGATCTTTCCCTACGCCTCATGGTTCCCGGCGATGCGGATGCCGTCCTTGCCATCTACCAGGATGCACTGGATGGCGGCGATGCGAGCTTCGAGATTTCGGCGCCGGATTGGGCGACGTTCGACGCGGGCCGGATGCCGGAGCATCGCTGGGTGGCGGTGGACCGTCACACGATCCTCGGCTGGGTCGCGGTCACGCGTGTCTCGCCCCGGCCCGTGTACGCCGGCGTCGTGGAGCACAGCGTCTATGTCGACGCCGCAGCACGCGGCCGCGGCGTGGGTCTCGCGTTGCTGCAACGGCTGATCGCCTCCACCGAGGCGGCCGGCATCTGGACCATCCAGTCCGGCGTCTTCCCGGAGAATCGTGCCAGCCTCGCGCTGCATGATCGGGCCGGCTTCCGGGTGATCGGCACCCGCGAGCGGATCGGTCGGCACCACGGCCGGTGGCGCGACGTGCTGCTGGTCGAGCGTCGCAGCCCGGTGGTGGGCTGACCAGCCGGCACCGGTCCGATCATGCCGGCAGCGTGGCGCGGGCCTCATCGAGGCGTGCGCACCTGTGGGCACCGAGCGTCGGTGCACGTGCATCCGCACGGCACAATAGCTGGAAGATCCTTCCTTCTCCCCCCGGAGTGGTCTGGTGAGCGATCCCGCGTTGCCCGTGCCGGTACCTGATCCGTCGTCCCCCGCCGACCCCTCCGATTGGGACCAGGTCGGCGTTCCACCTGGCTCGCTGTGGGCGCGGATGAAGGCCGACCCGCAGTACGCGCCGGAGCACCTCGCGCTCGAAGCGGTCCGCCAGCTCGGCCCGGAGGCCCAGCGCTGGGCCGAGCGGACCCGCGACGAGCGGCCCCGGATCACCGCCGACCGGCTGGCCGAGCTGGCCGTCAGGCGCTTCGTCAACCTCGCCCGCCACTCCGATGCGGTATCCGGCGCGACCGGGCTCCCCGGCGCGATCATCGACGTGGGCGTGCTGGCGTGGACGCAGTCGAGGATGGCCTTGCACATCGCCGCCGCGCACGGTCTCGACCCGACCAGTCAGGATCGCGCCACCGATCTGCTGGTGCTGCAGCGGGTGCACAGGGCGGCCGAGACGGCCCGGCTCGCGCTCGGTGTCGCCGCCGGCCGGGAGCGGGCGAGCCGGCTCTTCGCCCCCGCGGGCGGTCAGCCGCCGAGCGGCGTGATCCTGAAGCTCGGCGGGAAACTCGCCCAGATGGCCGGAGTCGGTGCCGCTCAGCGCGTGTTCGCCAAGATGGTGCCGGGTGCGGGCGTGGTGCTCGGTAGCTGGGTCAACGCGGCCGCGACCAAGGGACTCGCCCGCCGGGCCCGGACGCTGTACCGCGCCAGCGGCTCCTGATGTCGGCCGGGGGAGCCTCTCGGGCGTCGTCTACGCAGCCCGACCGAGGTAGTCGGCGAGCGTTCGCTGGGGGAGCCAGGCCTGGTCTCGGGCGCGGCTCGTGTCCTGGACCATTCCGTCGGTGAGCTGGTCGACCGCGTAACGAGTCAGCACCGGCGTACCCCCGAGCGCCGCGGCCACGCGGGCGGCCGTGGTGAGCGGCCTGGTGAGCGCTATGGGTAAGTGCCGGACCGGCACGCCCAGCACGGCCGCCACGACGGCGTCCCGCCGGTACGGCTCGACATCCGCGACGTTGTAGGCGCCCGGTGGCCACCCGACGGCGGCGAGGCACGCGTCCGCCAGGTTCTCCACGGCGGTGAGGCTCAGCGGCACGTCCGGGCCCGGCAGCCACGCTCGGCCGCCGCGTACCACCCGACGCAGCCGCGGGAGCAGGTGCCGGTCGCCGTCGCCGTACACCGCCCGGGGACGCAGCACCACCGCGCCGGCCGCGAGCGCGAGGCGTTCCCCGCCCGCCTTCGTCCGTCCGTACGCGCTGCGCTGGCCATCGGCCGGATGGTCCTCGCGGACCGGCGCGGCGTACGGGCCGGGCCGGTAGACGCTGGCGCTGCTCACCCAGACCACCGGCCGGTCACCTGCGGCGTCCAGCAGGCGGGCCGTGCCGGCGACGTTCACGGCCCGGAACGCCTCCTCGGCCGCCCGCCCCGGACCGGGATCGCCGACCGCGGCGGCCAGGTGCAGGACCGCGTCCGCGCCGGCGAGGTGGGGTGTCTCGCGCGCGGCGTCCCACCGTACGTGCGTCCCCGTTGGTCCGGGCCGGCGGCCCAGGCAGACGACGTCTGCGCCGCTCGCGGCCGCGAGTCGCGCGACGGCCCCGCCGCAGAAGCCGCTCGCCCCGGTGACCGCGATCCTCACGCGGCGGCCCGGATCACGAGGGAACGCCAGCTCGGCAGCGCGGCCCGCCGATCGGCTCGGGCCCGGACCACCGTCGGACGGTACGGAGCGAGCGCCGCGAGCAGGTCGGTCATCTGCGCGCGGGCCAGCCGGGCACCCGGGCAGGCGTGCGGCCCGGCACCGAAGACCAGCTGTGCGACGTGTGCCGGCGCTGGATCCAGGGCGTCCGGTCCGGTCCGGTGCGCGCCGACCGCATGTCGGGCGAGGAGCAGCAACCGATCGCGCTCCCGCACCGGGCACGCTCCGAGATCGCCGGGGGCCGCCGCGACGCGGGGCAGCAGGGGGGTGGGGGCGGTCACCCGCAGCAGTTCGTCGGTGAGGGCGGCCGGGTGGCTGAGGGCGTACCCCCACAGGTCGTCGTCGGCGGCCCAGGCCGCGGCGCGCGGCAGGGCAGCGACCGTGGTGGTGATCGCGGCGACGGCCAGCATGGTCGCGAGGCTGGCGTGCGCGCCAGTGGCCGGCGCGATCAGCGCGGTCAGGCGTGCCGCCGCGGCCTCGGCCGCGACATTCGCG
>JBKOWB010000090.1:0-6245 GCA_046724195.1 Actinomycetota bacterium | reverse complement strand
TGACCCGTGCCGATCACAAGGGTCTGGGCGCCGCGCATCGACTTCTCGGTCATCCGCCGCGAGCTCGATCTGCCCACCGAGTTTCCGCCCGACGCGCTGCGCGAGGCGGAGGAGGCCGCGAGGGCCACGCCGATGCCCGGGACGGACCGCACGGACGTCCCGTTCGTCACGATCGACCCGGCGTCGTCGCGGGATCTCGACCAGGCGATGCACCTCAGCCGGCGCGACGGCGGCGGGTACCGGGTCCGGTACGCGATCGCGGACGTCGCGTCGTACGTGCGGCCGGGTGGGGCGCTGGAGGCCGAGACGTGGACCCGCGGCCAGACCGTCTACCTGCCGGACGGACGCATCCCGCTGCACCCGCCGGTGCTCAGCGAGGGCGCGGTCAGCCTGCTTCCGGACGTCGACAGAGCTGCCGTGGTCTGGACCATCGACCTTGACGCCGACGGCGCGACCGTCGCGGTGAGCCTCGAACGGGCGCGGGTGCGCAGCCGGGCCAAACTTGACTACGCCGGCGTGCAGGCCGCCGTGGACGCGGATGCCGCGCCCGAGCCGATCGTGCTGCTGCCCGAGCTCGGGGCGCTGTTGGCTCGCCGTGCCGCCGACCGCGGCGCGGTCAACCTGCCGATGCCCGAGCAAGAGGCGGAGCCGGCGGGCGACGGCTGGCGGCTCGTGCTGCGCGCGCCGCTGCCGGTCGAGGAGCACAACGCCCAGATCTCGCTACTCACCGGCATGGCCGCGGCCACCCTCATGCTCGACGGCGGTGTCGGCCTCCTGCGTACCATGCCGGCGCCGCGTCCCGAGGCCGTCGCCAAGCTGCGGGCGGCCGCGGAGTCGCTGGGCGTGCAGTGGCCCGAGGGCGCGCCGGTCGGCGCGGTCGTCGCGTCGGTGGATCCGGCCAGCCCGCGCGGCGCCGCGTTCCTCGATCAGGCCGGCGAACTGCTGCGGGGCGCGGCGTACACGGCATTCGACGGGGCAGCCCCGGCCGACACCGGGCACGGCGGCGTCGGCGCCCCCTACGCGCATGTCACCGCGCCGCTGCGCCGCCTGGCCGACCGGTACGCGACGGAGGCCTGCCTGGCGCTGCACGACGGCCGGCCGTTGCCGGACTGGGCCCGGGCGGCCCTCCCGCGCCTCCCGAAGGCGATGGGGGACACCGACCGCGTCGCGTCCGCGGCGGCGCGAGGTGCGGTGGCGCTCGCCGAGGCGGTCCTACTCGAGGACCGGGTCGGCGAGCGGTTCGACGCGGGCGTCGTGGACGTCGACGACGGCGAACGGAAGCAGCCCGGCGGCACGGTCGCGCTGGACGAGCCCGCGGTCCGCGCCCGCTGCCTCGGCGTGCTCCCGCTTGGCGAGCGGATCGAGGTCATGCTGACCACGGCGGACCCGAAGACCCGGACCGTGCTGTTCGAGAAGCTCAGGCAGGAGTAGGACGGCTATTCGAACGTGTGCTCCGCGGCCGGGAACTCGCCCTGCCGGACCTCGTCGGCGAAGCGACAGGTGGCCTCGCCGAGCACGCCCGCGAGGTCGGCGTAGCGCTTGACGAATCGCGGGGTCTTTCCGGTGCGGAGGCCGGCCATGTCCTGCCAGACCAGGACCTGGGCGTCGGTGTCCGGGCCGGCCCCGATGCCGACCGTCGGGATATGCAGCTCTTTGGTGACCTGCTTCGCGACCTCGCCCGGGACCATCTCGAGCACCACCGCGAACGCGCCGGCCTCGGCGACCGCGTGCGCGTCCGCGATCACCTCGGCGCCGTGGTTCTCCCGGCCCTGGACCCGGTAGCCGCCGATGACGTGCTCGCTCTGCGGGGTGAAGCCGACGTGCGCCATCACCGGGACGCCGGCGCCGGTGAGCGCGGCGATCTGCGCGGCGACGCGGCGGCCGCCCTCCAGCTTGACGGCGTGCGCGCCGCCCTCCTTCATGAACCGCACGGCGGTACGCAGGGCCTGCGTCGGGCCTTCCTCGTACGATCCGAACGGCATGTCGCCCACGATCAGTGCCGTCTTCGTCGCGCGCACCACCGCCCGTACCAGGGGAAGGAGCTCGTCGACGGTGACCGGGACGGTCGTCTCGTAGCCGAACACGTTGTTGGCCGCGGAGTCGCCGACCAGCAGGACCGGCACGCCGGCCTGGTCGAAGATGGCGGCCGTGTACTGGTCGTAGGAGGTGAGCATCGGCCAGCGGTCGCCACGGCTCTTGGCAGCGATCAGATCGCGGGTGCGGACTCGGCGCGTGGGCGGGCCACCATACAGCGTCGGCACCTCGGGTGCCGAAGAAAGATCCGACATCGTCTGCTCCTTCCCTCGAGGCCGCACGGCGCGGTCCCCGGGTCTGCTTCCGATGTTCGCACCGCGAAGGCGTCCCAGGTCAGGGGTCAGTGGAAAGGTTCACACACCTTCGCGGAATCTGTTCGTAATGGGCAGCCGGCGGTCGCGGCCGAATGCCTTGATCGAGACCTTGGTACCGGGTGCGGACTGGCGGCGCTTGTACTCGGCGGCGTCCACCATGCGCAGCACCCGGTCGACCAGCGCCGGGTCGTGGCCGGCCGCGATCAGGTCGGCGCGGCTCCGGTCGCCGTCGACGTAGCCGTTCAGGATCGTGTCCAGCGTCGCGTAGTCCGGTAGCGAGTCGGAGTCGAGCTGGCCCGGGCGCAGCTCGGCGCTCGGCGGCTTGCTGATCGAGTGCTCCGGGATGGGCGGCTCGCCGCCCCGGTTGACCGCGTCCGCGTTCCGCCACTTGGCCAGGCGCCAGACCATTGTCTTCAACACGTCCTTGATCGGGTTGAAGCCGCCGACCGAATCGCCGTACAGCGTCGAGTAGCCGACCGCCAGCTCGCTCTTGTTGCCGGTGGTCAGCACGAGGTGGCCCTCCTGGTTCGACAGCGCCATGAGGATCACGCCGCGCACCCGGGCCTGGAGGTTTTCCACCGCGATGCCGGAGAGCGACATGTTGGCCAGGAACGCGTCGACCATCGGCTGGATCGGCTCCACCCGGAAGTCGAGGCCGGTACGTTTCGCCAGCTCGGCGGCATCGTCCCGGGAGTGCGGCGAGGAGTAGTCGCTGGGCAAGGCCACGCCGACGACCCGCTCCGGGCCGAGCGCGTCCACCGCGATCGCGGCGACCGTGGCCGAGTCGATGCCGCCGGACAACCCGAGCACCACCGAGCGGAAACCGTTCTTGTCGACGTAGTCGCGCAGGCCCAGGGTCAGGGCGGACCAGACCTCGGCCTCGTCGTTGATCCGTTCCGCGATGCCGCCGTCGGCGCGGTCGCCGGCGGCCGAGCGCGGGTCCGTGTCGACGGGGACCAGGACGATGCCCATGTCGTCGTCGACCTCGTGCTCGCCGTCGATGGCCTCGGCCGCGCGGGCCGGGCTCCGCGGCGCCGACCCGCGCACGTTGGCGGACTCGCCGGCCGTGGGCAGCTCGAGGTCGTGAACCAGGAGCTGCTCGGTGAACAGGGCGGCCCGGGTGAGCAGCTCGCCGGTCGCGGTGACGATCATCGAGTCGCCGTCGAACACCAGCTCGTCCTGGCCGCCGATCATGTTCACGTACGCGACGGTGGCGCCCGCCTCCGCGGCTCGGCGCTTGACGAGTGGTAGCCGCACGTCGTCCTTGTTGAGCTCGTACGGTGAGGCGTTGATGTTGAGCACGAGCCCGACGCTGGCCCGGCAGGCCGCGGTGAACGGACCGCCGGCCTGCCAGAGGTCCTCGCACACGGTCAGCGCGATGTCGACCCCGCCAAAGCGCACCACGGTCAGGTCCTCGCCCGGCTCGAAGTATCGGTCCTCGTCGAAGACGCCGTAGTTGGGCAGGTGGTGCTTGAAGTATGTGGCCGCAACCTCGCCGCCGAGCAACAGGGCGGAGGCGTCGCGCCGGCCGCTGCCGGGCACCGCGGCGGCGCTGATCCGGGCCGGCCCATCCGCGTCCACGTAACCGACGACCACCGCCAGGTCGCCGAGACCGTCCGCTGCCAGGTCGGTGGCGAGCTTCCGCAGACCCCGCTGGGAGGCCTGGACGAACGAATCCCGGAAAACGAGGTCCTCGATCGGGTAGCCGGTCAGCATCATCTCGGGGAACGCCACGAGCTGCGCGCCCGCGTCGGCGGCCCCGCGGGACCAGCGCCGCACAGCGGCGGCATTGCCGGCGATGTCGCCGACGGTCGAGTTCACCTGGGCCAGGGCAATCCGGAACGTGGGCATGACCCCATTCTTCCCCAGCGCCAATGTTTGATCCGCCCCTGGGACCTCGCCGCCCAGCTTGGTCAGCGTAACCTCGGCGTAATAGGGCCGGGGCAGACTGGCCGGCCAGAGTGCAGGCACGAGGGGTGGATGTGGACCGACAGAAGGAGTTCGTGCTTCGTACGCTGGAGGAGCGCGATATCCGTTTCGTCCGGCTCTGGTTCACCGACGTGCTGGGCACGCTGAAGAGCGTGTCCGTGGCACCCGCCGAGCTCGAGTCCGCCTTCGAGGAAGGCATGGGCATCGACGGCTCGGCGATCGAGGGCTTCGCCCGGGTCTACGAGTCGGACATGGTGGCGATGCCCGATCCCACCACCTTCCAGGTCTTTCCGTTCGAGGGCGGGGCGAGCGGCGAGAGCGCGCGGATGTTCTGCGACATCCTGCTGCCCGACGGCAGCGCCGCCTGGGCCGATCCCCGGCACGTGCTGCGCCGGATGCTGTCCAAGGCGGCTGAGAAGGGCTTCACCTTCTACACGCACCCGGAGATCGAGTTCTTCCTGGTTCAGGACGGCCCGCTGGACGGTTCGGTGCCGGTGCCGGTGGACACTGGCGGTTACTTCGATCACACCACGCACTCGATAGCGCGAGACTTCCGCCGCCAAGCGGTACTGGCGCTGGAACGGATCGGGATCTCGGTCGAGTTCAGCCACCACGAGGTCGCGCCGGGCCAGCAGGAGATCGACCTGCGCTACGCCGACGCGCTCACCACGGCCGACAACATCATGACGTTCCGGCACGTGGTCAAGGAGGTGGCACTGTCACAGAACGTGCGCGCCACGTTCATGCCGAAGCCGTACACCGACCAGCCGGGCAGCGGCATGCACACGCACGTGTCGCTGTTCGAGGGGGAGCGCAACGCGTTTCACGACGGCGACGACGCGCTGCGGCTGTCCAAGACGGGCCGCGCGTTCATCGCCGGGCTGCTCGTGCATGCGCGCGAGTACACGGCCGTGACGAACCAGTGGGTGAACTCCTACAAGCGGCTCTTCCCGATGCAGCTGCCGGACCGGATCACCGAGTCGCCGGCGTTCGTGAGCTGGGGCCACCTCAACCGGTCCGCCCTGGTCCGGGTGCCCGCGTTCGGCAAGCCGAACTCGGCGCGGGTCGAGGTGCGTTCGCTCGACTCGGCCACCAACCCGTACCTGGCCTTCGCGGTCCTGCTCGGCGCCGGTCTCAAGGGCATCGAGGAGGGGTACGAGCTCCCGCCGGGCGCCGAAGACGACGTGTGGTCGCTGTCGCCGGCCGAGCGCAAGGCGATGGGCTACGACGCACTTCCCGAGAACCTCGCCGAGGCAATCGACGTGATGGAGAAGTCCGACCTGGTGCCCGAGGTGCTGGGCGAACACGTCTTCGAGTTCTTCCTGCGCAACAAGCGTCAGGAGTGGGAGCAGTATCGGCGCGAGGTCACGCCGTACGAACGGGAGCGTTACCTCGGCGCGCTCTAGATCCTTTCGTATACGGTCTCTCCTGAGGTTGCGACGAGGGAGAAGCCGTGCTGGAAGATCTGTTGTCGGGTGCCGGGCGCAGCATCGTGTTCGGAATAGTCGGGGTCGGCCTGATGGCCCTCGGCTTCGTGCTCATCGACCTGCTGACGCCGGGCAAGCTGCGCGAGCTCATCTGGGTGGACCGTAACCCGAACGCGGCACTGCTGCTGGCCGCGAACCAGCTCGGCATCGCGTCCATCGTGTTCACCGCCATCTTCACCAGCTACGACTCGTTCGGTCAGGGCCTCGCGTCCACCGTCATCTTCGGCATCATCGGGATCGCCATCATGGGCTTCGCGTTCCTGGTGCTGGACTGGCTGACGCCGGGCAAGCTGGGCGAGGTCATCTGCACGCCCGAGCGGCACCCCGGCGCGACGGTCAGCGCCGCGTCGCACTTCGGCGCCGCGCTCATCGTGTGCGCCTGCATCGCCTGAGCCCTTGCTCCACCGGTGCTACTCGGCCGTACCGGGGGTGCGCCCGAACGTGCTGATCTCGGTCGCGCCGGTGCGGCGCACCCGCGGAA
>JBKOWB010000180.1:0-3734 GCA_046724195.1 Actinomycetota bacterium | reverse complement strand
AGTCCAGGGCCGAACGGATCTCGGAGAGCAGCGAGCCGGACCCGCCGTGGAAGACCAGATCGAACGGCTTCTCCTTGCCGTACTTGGCGGCGACCGCGTCCTGGATCTCCTTGAGGATCTCGGGGCGAAGCTTGACATTGCCGGGCTTGTAGACGCCGTGCACGTTGCCGAACGTCAGCGCCGTGATGTAGCGGCCCTTCTCGCCCAGGCCCAGCGCCGCGGCGGTGGCCAGGCCGTCCTCGACCGTGGAGTACAGCTTGTCGTCGATCGCGCCGACGACGCCGTCCTCCTCGCCGCCGACCACGCCGACCTCGATCTCGAGGATCACGTGCGCGGCGGCACACTCGGCGAGCAACTCCTCGGCAATCTGGAGGTTCTCGTCCAGCGGCACGGCCGAGCCGTCCCACATGTGCGACTGGAACAGCGGCGGCTCGCCGCGGGCCACGCGCTCCTTGGAGATCGCGAGCAGCGGGCGTACGTACTTGTCGAGCTTGTCCTTCGGGCAGTGGTCGGTGTGCAGCGCGACGTTGACCGGGTAGTTCTTGGCCACCTCGTGCGCGAACTGGGCGAGCGCGACCGCACCCGCGACCATGTCCTTGACGGTGTGGCCGGACAGGTACTCGGCGCCGCCGGTGGAAATCTGGACAATGCCGTCGCTGCCCGCCTCCGTAAAGCCCTGCAGGGCCGCGTTCAAAGTCTGCGAGGACGTCACGTTGATCGCGGGGTACGCGAACGCGCCGGCCTTGGCGCGGTCGAGCATCTCGCGGTAGACCTCAGGGGAAGCGATGGGCATCGGACGAGCTCCTTGATCTTGCGACGGAGTGAGGCGCTAGAGGGCAGGACCGCGCTGTCCTCTAGCAGGCAGTATTCCGTAGCCCGCGAGGCGGGTGGAAATCACCCCGGTTTACCGCGGCCGATCTCCGGGGACGCTTTTGGGCCGTACCGTGAAACCGCAGGCCCGTGCGGAGGGAGTCGACGATGAGCTACCCGAGCGATACCCCCGGTTTTGACCTCGAGGCCCCGGAGGCCGACGCCGCCGAACAGGCCACCGACGCCGATCCCACCGATGAGCCCGAAGACGAGCCGACGTCCTTGGAAGACATCGAAGTGCCCGAGTGGGACGCGCTGGAGCAGTCCCGTGAGGTGCCGCTCGACGACGACTATGAGTAATGGAGGTCCAGCGCTTTCACAGCAAGCGCACGGGGATGCCCGGGTACGCTGCACCGCGTGGACATCCGTGCGCTCTCGGAGCAGCTTGCCCTCAACCCGCTGGACCCTAAGGAGCTACTGCAGACGTTCGGTCTCATCGGGGTCTGGGCGATCCTGTTCGCGGAGACCGGCCTGCTGGTCGGGTTCTTCTTCCCCGGAGACTCGCTGCTGTTCCTGGCCGGTGTCGCAGCGTCGCCGGTGGCCGATTCGATCTTCGGCAACGGGACCCGGATATCGCTCGCCGGTCTGCTGATCGGCGCGCCGATCTGCGCCATCCTCGGGGCACAGCTCGGCCACCTGCTCGGCGCGCGATACGGCCGGCGGATGTTCGACCGGCCGGACTCAAGATTCTTCAAGCGCGAGTATGTGGACAAGGCCGAGTACTACTTCGAGAAGTTCGGCCCGGCGAAAGCCGTGGTGCTGGCCCGGTTCATCCCGATCGTCCGGACGTTCCTGAACCCGGTCGCGGGCGCGCTGGGCATGCCGGCGCGCAAGTTCCTGCTCTGGAACATCGTTGGCGCGATCCTGTGGACCGAGGGTGTCCTGCTGGTCGGCTACCTGCTCGCGCGGCAGATCTACGACGCGATCGGCGACCAGATCGACCACTACATCCTGCCGGTGGTCGCGCTGATCGTGCTGATCTCGGTGCTCCCGATTGTCATCGAGATACTCCGCGACCGGCGGGCCAGGAAGAGGGCCGCCGCATCCGTCGTCGTAGCCGCGGGTTCAGCCGCTGGCAGGGCAGAGTCGGTCGAGGACGAGGTGGAGGCGCACACCGAACGCTCGAACGGCCGCCACCGGGCCTGATTGGCGGTGTCTGCGCCTAGACGGTGACCGCTGCCGGGCCGGCGAGGCGATCGAGGAACTCCGCAGGGCAGTCGCCGAGCGCGTCGAGGCGACCGGCGGCGAGCGCCCGGTACGTCAGCATCGCCGCTTCCTCCAGGTTGCGGGCCCGCTTGTGGGCCACCTCCACGCTGTCCGCCATGACGACGCAGCCGTGCCGGCTGAGCACCAGGCAGTCGGTCCCGTCGGCGGCCATGGCGGCCGTCGATGCCGCCAGCTCCGTGCTGCCCGGCATCCGGAACGGCACCGTGGACACCCGACGCAGGTAGAAGGCGTGGTCGGTGGTCACGATCCGGATGCGTTCGCCGAGCGCGTCGAGCAACAGCGCGGTCTGCGGGTGCAGGTGGATCACCGCGTTGACGTCCTGCCGGGTCCGATACAGGGCCAGGTGCAGCGCGAGCTCGCTGGTCGGCGCGACGCCAGCCGGCGGGGTTCCGACGGCGGCGGGTGCGCCGTCGGAGATCTGCACCGGCACGAACGAGCTCCGGCTCAACCGGTCCAGCCAGGCACCGCTCGCGCTCGCCCAGCAGGCATCCTCGTCGGGGATCCGTGCCGACAGGTTGCCGCCCGATCCACAGACCAACCCGGCTCGCACCACGTCGTGGCCCACGTGCGCGAGCTGGTCGCGCAAGTCGCCGGGGACGTAGTTCACCCAATTGCTCCTCGGGTCCTCGGGGTGGACTCTGATGGAGGTGATCGGGCCTGGCGTCACGCCCTATCGTCCGGTGACGCCAGGCGTTCCGCGTCGGGTCAGCGCGCCTTCTTGGTCGCGCGCTTGCGCGGCGGGGTCAACAGGTCGGCGATGGTCGCGATCGCGGACGGCACGAGGCGGTAGTACGCCCACACGCCGCGCTTCTCGCGCTCCAGCAGGCCGGCCTCGGTCAGGATCCGCAGGTGGTGGCTGACGGTCGGCTGCGACAGGCCCAGAGGGGCCGTCAGGTCGCACACGCACGCTTCGCCGTCCGTCGCGGACTGGATGAGGCTCAACAGCCGCAGCCGGGCCGGGTCGGCGAGTGCCTTGAGCACTCCCGCCAGCCGCTCGGCATCGGCACGTTCAATAGGCTCGCCGGCAAGCGGCGAGATCTGAGGCATTGTCATTTCCGCCAACGCAGTTCCCACGATCTCCATCCTTCCACCAACTGCATCGATTCTCCTGCATGTGCGCAGGAACGAACCGGCTAACTTTCAGGCCGTAAGGCCGAGATCGGTCGACGGGTCAGCCGATCGGTACGTCCACCGACAACCCGCATGCCGGCGTACGCATCCCGATCAATCATTACCCCGACACCGACTTCGGCCTCTGCCCCTGCAACGCCTCAGCGGCCCATAGGTCGCTGCCCATCGCCGTAGAGCTCTCGATCCCGCCCCCGGAGTGAGACGCCCCACATTGTGGATTTCCCCCATCCACGCCCCTGTCGGCGGACGTACGTCCCACCGCAGGCACCGACCTGTGCTGCAGGGTCGTCCGTGCCGGGTCGGCGGCACGGCTTGCTTCACGACCCGATGAAAGCATTCCACGACGCTGCGCGACGGCTGTTTCAGTGATGAATTTACGCAGGTCGGGGTCGACTTCCATGACATCGAGCGTACTGGCTGGAACGAAAGTGGAACCTTCCGCCCTGCCGGGGCGGAAAGGAACTATTGACCCACAACATTGGCCCTCAGAATTGGAAGTATTGTTA
>JBKOWB010000077.1:0-2877 GCA_046724195.1 Actinomycetota bacterium | reverse complement strand
ACCGTGTTCTCCCACGCCGCCTTCCGGTACGTGGACGTCATGATCGGCGCGATCGTGGCGGCCGCCCTCGTGTGGTTCGCGGTCACGGTCCTCAACGCGCCGGGCCAGCGGGACGACCCGGGCGTCACCGTCATCATGGGCGGGGTTGGTGTGGCCATCCTGGGGGTCGCGCTCATCGTGCTCGTGCTGCGGATGCTGCTCGCCCAGGCCGTCGCGCGCGAGGTCGAAGCGGCGCAAATGCAGGCCGAGTTGAACGAGGTGATCTGATGCCGATCGCCGTCGACATCGACGTGATGCTGGCCAGGCGGAAGATGTCCGTGGGCGAGCTCGCGGACCGCGTAGGGATCACACCCGCCAACCTGGCGGTACTCAAGAACGGCCGCGCCAAGGCGGTGCGCTTCGCGACGCTCGCCGCGCTCTGCGAGGTGCTCAAGTGCCAGCCGGGCGACCTGCTGCGCTGGGAGGCCGAGGACGCCGCAGGCGGATGACGTGCCCCGGTCGGCCGGAGGTCGTGAGGGTGAAAGCCGGCTGGGCTGACTGGGGCGACAGAGTCGGTCCAGCGGCTCGCGTCGGGCTACGTGATCGACAGCGAGAAGGTACTTTCACGCCGTGACCATTGTTGGGACCGTTCGTGAGTGGCACCAGGACGAGGGTTGGGGCGTCATCGACTCTGATGAAACTCCCGGCGGGTGTTGGGCGCACTTCGGCTCCGCTGCGGTGCCCGGCTACGTGACCTTCACCGCCGGTCAGGCGGTGTGGCTCCAGTGGGAGAGCCCTGGTCAGGATGGATATCCCAGTCGAGCCGTGCGGTTCTGGCCCTACGGATCCGACGCAATTGACCAGCCCACAGGACAAGCACCAGGCAACGCTTATCGCAGTGTCCTGTCCTTGTCGTTCGACGAGCCGGAGGACGGAGCGTAGTCCGATCTGCGTTTCGCTCACACCGTTTCAAGACATCGACTACGCCAAGCACTGTTGATCATGAAGCTGCTGCCACAAACGCGCTCGCCATCAGCAGCAGCTTCATGATCAACACTGCCGGGGCGCGGGGCGGGGCGGGCTGGGGACTTCGGCCTGTTAGAGGCGTGCGCGGGCGGCTGCTACCGGGATTTGGACGGCCGCGGGCTCTCCCACCACCGCGTGCAGGACGTCGTCTAACGTGATTACGCCGAGGGGGCGTCGGCCGTCGCTGACCAGCACGATGTGCCGACGGTCGCGGCGCATGAACAGCAGCAGGTCGGCGAGCGTCTGGTCCGGCGGGACCACGGCAAGCGGCCGGATGACCTCGGCCGGGATGGGGCGGTGCCGCTGCGCATCTCCGTACCCGAGGATGTCCTTGACGTGCACGAAGCCCAACACCCGCCGGGTCTCGTGCTGGACCACCGGGAAGCGCGACCGGCCGCTACGGGTCGCGACCGCCTCGATCGTCGCCGGCGACGAGTCGTCGGCGATCGTCGTGACACTCGACCAGGGCCGCAACGTGTCCGCGGCGGTCCGGTCGTTGAGGCCGAGCGCGGCGTGGATCCGCGCGTACTGCTCGGAGCCGAGCAGGCCTTCACTGCGCGCCTGGGTGACCATGCCGGCCAGCTCGTCGGCCGTGAACACGGTCTTGACCGCGTCGACCGCCTCGATCTTCCACAGTGACAGAACGGCCCGGGCCGCCCACCGCATCGCGTTGAGCAGCGGCTTCGTGGCGGTGCAGAACGCCAGCATGAACGGGCCGAGCACCAGCGCCGACCGCTCCGGTCCGGCGAGCGTGATGTTCTTGGGCACCATCTCGCCGACGACGGTGTGCAGAGAGGCCACGAGGCCGAGCGCCAGCACGAACGCGACCGGGTGAACGGCATCTGCGGGCAGGTTGGCGGCGGCGAATGGTGCCTCGATCAGGTGCGCCAGCGCGGGTTCGGCGATCGCGCCGAGGCTGAGCGAGCAGATCGTGATGCCGAGCTGCGCGCCGGCGATCATCAGCGGGATCTGGTTCATCGCCGACAGCGCCCAGCGGGCCCGTTTGGAGGTCGCGGCGAGCGGCTCGATCACGGTCCGGCGGGACGCGATCAGCGCGAACTCGCCGCCGACGAAGATGCCGTTGCCGACCAAAAGCAAGATGGTGACCAGCAGCTTGGTCATCTCAGTCACCGGATTCCGGCGGCGCGACCACCCGGACCTGCTCGACGCGGTGCCGATCGACCTCCGTCACGGTGAATTCCCAGCCGTGCTCCTGGTACGACTCGCCGACGACCGGGATGTGACCCAGGCGGGCGAGCAGGAAGCCGGCCAGCGTCTCGTACGGGCCTTCCGGCAGCTCGAAGCCGGTCTGCTCGGCCACCTCGTCCTCGCGCAGCAGGCCGTCGACCAGGTACGTACGCTCGCCGTCCGGTGCCGTCAACTCCGCCGTGCCGGTTTCCGTGATATCCAAGTCGTACTCGTCGGTGATCTCCCCCACGAGCTCCTCGATCAGATCCTCGACGGTCACCACCCCGTCGGTGCCGCCATACTCGTCGACCACGATGGCCAGGTCGGCGTCCGCCGCCCGCAACGCCGCGAGCACCTTGTCCAGATCCAGGCTCTCCGGCACGTACACGGGCTCGCGTGCCACCGCGGACACCGGCGTCGCGGCGCGCCGCTCCGGCAGGACGCCCAGCGCGTCTGGCACGCCAACCACGCCCATGACCAGGTCGAGCGTGTCCTCGTATACGGGAAATCGGGTGTGTCCGGTCTCGCGCGCGATCGCGATGAGGTCCGCCACGCTCGCGGTTGTCTTGAGGCCCACCACATCGACCCGCGGGGTCATCGCCGTCGCGGCGCGCTTCTCGCCGAACCGGATGGTGCGACGCATCAGCGTCGCGGTCTCGGCCGGCAGCGCGCCGGCGCGAGCGC
>JBKOWB010000380.1:0-6603 GCA_046724195.1 Actinomycetota bacterium | reverse complement strand
CGGCTCACCCGCCGCCATGCCGGCCGGCTGCACGCCCGCATCGTCGAGGACATCGCCGCCGCCGATCTCGCGCCGTCCAACCGGGTACTCGACGCCGGCACCGGCCCGGGTCGCCTGCCGCAGGCCATCGCCACGGCCCTGCCGCACCTGACGGTCGACGGGGTCGACCTCGCGCCCGACATGATCGAGTACGCCCCCCGGGAGGCGACCGCGGCCGGCCTCGCCGACCGGACCACCTTCACCGTCGGTGACGTCGCGCGCCTGCCGTACGCCGACATGACCTTCGATCTGATCGTGTCCTCCATCAGCCAGCACCACTGGGTGGACGTCGAAGGTGCGCTGCGCGACCTGCATCGCGTCCTGCGGCCGGGCGGCCGGCTGTGGATCTACGACGTCCGTCTCGCCCTGCGCCGGGCGACCGCGGCCGCCCGCGCGGTCTTCCCGGCCGCGTCGGTGCGACGGGAGCCGGTACGCGGTGGATGGCTACCGCTGCGGGTCGTCGCCCGATTGACGGCGCAGGCCTGAGCGTCGTGGCACCCTGAGCGGATGCACCCGCAACCCAGGTCCCACGGCCTGCTCCGGAAGGTCGACTGCGTCCAGATTCCGGTCCCGGACCTGGACAGCGGTCTCGCCTTCTACCGGGACCGGCTCGGCCACGAGCTGATCTGGCGTAGCGAAACGGCCGCGGGTCTGCGGCTCGCCGACAGCGACAGCGAAGTCGTGCTGCAGACCGAGCGGCCGTCCGGCGAGGTGGACTTCCTGGTGGACTCCGTCGACCAGGCCGTCACCGAGCTCTCCCTGGCCGGCGGGACGGTCCAGACCGCTCCGTTCGACATTCCCGTCGGACGCGTCGCCGTGGTCGCCGACCCGTTCGGCAATCCGCTGACGATCCTGGACCTCACCAAAGGGCGCTACGTCACGGACGCGGACGGCAACGTAACCGGGGTCGCATAGGGTGGCCGACATGGAATACCGCGCGCTTGGCAACTCTGGACTCAAGGTGTCGGTGCTGACGATGGGCACCATGACGTTCGGCGGTACGGGTGGCTTCGCGGCCGTCGGGTCGACCGATGTGACCGAGGCGCGGCGTCAGGTGGACCAGTGCCTGGATGCCGGCGTGAACCTGATCGACACGGCGGACGTCTATTCCGGCGGGCTTTCCGAGGAGATCGTCGGTGAAGTGCTCGAAGGCCGGCGCGACGATGTCCTGGTCGCCACGAAGGTCCGGATGCCGATGGGGCCGGGACCCAACGACGCCGGGCTGTCGCGGCACCACATCCTGTCCGGGTGCGAG
This sequence comes from Actinomycetota bacterium, assembly GCA_046724195.1. Lineage (GTDB taxonomy): Bacteria > Actinomycetota > Actinomycetes > Mycobacteriales > Micromonosporaceae > Actinoplanes. The sequence continues at coordinate 5,309 of JBKOWB010000380.1, read as the reverse complement.
GCCAGCCTGCGGCGACTCCGTACCGACCACATCGACCTGTACCAGGTCCACGAGTGGGACGGGCTCACGCCGCTGGAGGAGACGCTCGAGGCGCTCGACCTGCTGGTGACCGCCGGCAAGGTGCGCTATGTCGGCGCGTCCAACTACGCCGGCTGGCAGCTCATGAAGGCGCTCGGGACGGCCGACCGGACCGGACTGCCGCGCTTCGTCAGCCAGCAGATCTACTACTCGCTGCAGGCGCGCGACGCCGAGTACGAGCTCATCCCGGCGGCCGTGGACCAGGGCCTCGGCGTCCTGGTCTGGAGCCCGCTCGCGGGCGGCCTGCTGTCCGGCAAATACCGGCGCGGGGAGCAACCATCGGCGGGCTCCCGGCAGCTCACCGACTGGAACGAGCCGCCGGTGTACGACCAGGAGAAGTTGTACGACACGGTCGAGGTTCTCGTCAGTATCGGCGCGGACCGCGGTGTCTCGGCCGCCCAGGTCGCGCTCGCGTACGTGCTCGGCAGGCCGGCCGTGACGTCCGTGGTGATCGGGGCGCGCACCAGCGCGCAACTGGCGGACAACCTGGCGGCGGCCGATCTGAGCCTGACTCGGGAAGAGCGGGCGAAGTTGGACGAGGTCAGCCGTCCGCCGCTGCTCTACCCGTACTGGCACCAGGCCAAGACCGCCCGGGATCGGCTCTCGGCGGCCGACCTGACGCTGCTCGGTCCGTACCTGTAGCAGGGCACTCGGCACGGCGGAAGCCGAAAGTAGGCCTCGTTACGCGGGTACCGTGGCAAGCCTATGGGCGCGGGCCGCACGATCGTCCGGATGCAGGCACGGCGCCGGTGGGGCATCGTACTGGCCGCCGTCGTCCTGCTCGCCAGTGTGCCGATCGTGATCAACAAGTGGCCGGCCCGGGCCGCGGACATCAGCACCGGCGTGCTGCGCGAGCGGATCGCCGCCTCGGCCCGGCAGCCTTACCAAGGCTATGCGCAGAGCAGCGGCCTCCTGCCGCTGCCGCCGCTGCCGAACCTCGAGCAGGTCACCGCGCTGGTGAGCGCGAGGACCGAGATGCGGACCTGGTACGCCGACCGCGACCGTTGGCGGGTGGACGTCATCGACGGCGGCTCTGAGCGCGACCTCTACCAGACCCCGGACGCCCAGTACGTCTGGGACTACGGCGCGAACCAGCTCTCGCAGATCGTCGGCGATCAGCCGATCCGGCTTCCGCGGGCCGCCGACCTGACGCCTCCCGACCTGGTCCGCCGGCTGCTCGACGTCGCGACAGGGGACCGGTTCGTGGCGCTGCCCGGCAAGCGGGTGGCCGGCCTCGCCGCGGCCGGGCTGCGGATCGTGCCCGCCACGGCCGACACGACCGTGTCCCACATCGACATCTGGGCCGACCCCGGCACCGGCCTTCCGTTGCAGGCGGAGGTGACCGCCAAAGGGGGCGTACGACCCGTGTTCGTCACCCGGTTCCTCGAGGTGCACATGAGTGTCCCCGCCGCCGAGGTGCTCACCCCGCCCACCCCGCGACCGGACATGGGATTCACCGTCACGGCCGCCCCGGACATCCTCAGCGCGCTCAACCGGTGGCGCCCGGCGGTGCTGCCGGATCGGCTCGCCGGTTCCCCGCGCCGGGACACCGTCGCCGGTCAGGCCGTGGCCGGCGTGTACGGCACCGGCCTGGCACAGTTCGTGGCGATCGCGCTGCCCGGCCGCTTCGGGTCACAGGCGTACCACAAGGTGGCGACGTTCGGCCAGGAGGTGAAAGTGCCGGCTGGCAACGCCGCGCTCATCTCCACCGGGCTGCTCAGTGTGCTCGTGGTGCGCGCACAACGGACCTACCTCGTCGCGGGGCTCGTCCAGCCCGCGGTGCTGCGGCAAGTCGCCGCCGATCTCTCCGGCGCGGCCGCATGATCCGTACCAGCGATCTCACCAAGAAGTACGGCCGCACGGTCGCCGTCGACCGCGTCGACCTGGATGTCCGCGAGGGCGACCGGTACGCGCTGCTCGGACCGAACGGCTCCGGCAAGACGACGCTCGTGCGGATGCTCCTCGGTCTGGTCTTCGCCACCCGGGGCGAGATCGAGGTGCTCGGCGTGCCGGTCCCGCGGCGGGTACGCGAGGTGCTGCCGTCGGTCGGTGCGATGGTGGAAGGACCGGCGGCCTACCCGCATCTGTCCGGGCGGACCAATCTCGCCCTGCTCGACGCGGCCGGGCCCGGCGGGGGGCGGCGCGATCGCCGCCGCCGGATCGACGAGGCCCTGGAACGGGTCGGGCTCGCCGGGATCGACCGCCGCCCCGTCCGCGCGTACTCGCTGGGCATGCGCCAGCGGCTCGGCCTGGCCGCCGCGCTCCTGCGCCAGCCCCGCCTGCTCGTTCTCGACGAGCCCACCAACGGCCTCGACCCGCGTGGCATCCGGGAGATCCGGGATCTACTCGCCGAGCTGAACGCGGCGGGCACGACGGTCTTCTTGTCCAGCCATCTGCTCGCCGAGGTCGAGGCGCTCGGTACCCGCGTCGGGGTGATGGACCTCGGCCGGCTCGTGCTGCAGGACGACCTCGCCACGCTGCGCGTGCCCACCGGCCGGGTCGTGGTCGGCACGCCCGAGCCGGAACGGGCTGTCGCCCTGCTCGACGGGCAGGTCGAACGGCGGGAAGGGCAGCTGTTGACGGTGCGCCATCCGGATCCGGGCGACCTCAACGCCGAGCTGCTGGCGGCGGGCATCCGGGTTACCGAGATCGCGGCCGAGCGACGGTCCCTGGAACAGGTCGTCATGGACGCGACCACCACGAGCTCCGACCGGGTGGACACCTCGTGATCCGGGTGGAGCTGGCCAAGCTGTTCCGGCGCCCTCGCACGTACCTGATCGCGGGCCTGCTGTGCCTGCTGCCGTTCACGGTTGCGGTCTTCCTGGCGACCACCCGGATCCCGCCGCCGCCCGGGCAGGGCGGAGCGTTCCTGTCCGCCGTGCTGAGCAACGGCGCGCTGTATCCCGCGGCCGCCATGGCGCTGGTGCTGCCAATCTTCCTGCCGGTGTCGGTGGCCGTGCTGGCCGGCGACGCGGTCGCCGGTGAGGGCGCTACCGGGACACTGCGTTATCTGCTGATCCGTCCGGTGGGACGGACCCGGCTGCTGGTCGCGAAGCTGGTCGCCCTGGTCACGTTCGTGTTGTTCGCGATCGGCACGGTGCTGGTGACGTCCTACCTGACCGGCCTGACGCTGTTCGGGTCCCAGCCGGCGGCCGGCGTGGCGCTGCCGGCCGACGTCACGTCGCTGTCCGGCGTCACCATCACCCCGGCTGGGCTGGTGTTGCGGCTGCTCGGCACGGTCGGTTACATCGTCGTCTCCATGCTGGGCGTGGCCGCGATCGCGCTGTTCCTGTCCACGGTCACCGAATCGGCGCTGGGCGCGGCCATGGGTGCGCTCGCCGTACTGGTCACCAGCCAGGTACTCGTCACGCTGGACGCGGCCGCGGCGATCCGGCCGTACCTGCCGACGCGTTACTGGCTCGCCTGGATCGACTTCTTCCGCGAACCGATCCTCTGGCGAGACATCGAGCGCGGCGCCGGCATCCAGCTGGTCTATTTGTCGGTGCTGCTCGGAGCGGCGTGGGCGAACTTCATGACCCGCGACATCACGAACTGACCGGACACCGCGCCGGCGCCGACAGCGGCGCGGCCCCGAGGCCGAGCAGCACCAGCGCGGTGACGGCGGGATCGGTGGGCAGCTCGGCGTGCGAGACGCGGGCCTGCGGGCAAAGACTCTGCAACGGTACGTTCACCGCGCCGTCCAGCCGCGCGGATTCCGGCGGCCGCACCGTTTCGTCGGTCTCCGTCCAGATCGACAGCCACGGTAGCCCGGCCGGCAGCGGTGTCCGGTCGAGTTCGCCGAGCAGCGCGCTACCCGGCGCCAGCTGCCGGCATGCCTGCGGGCACGCGTCGGGGGCCAGCGCCGTGCCCACCCCGGCGATCTCGGCGCCGTGCAGCGGTGAACCGAGCGTGATGACGCGGCGCGCGACCGACGCCCCGTCGTGCCGGTCCACCCACAGCCGTGCCACCACCCCGCCGGCCGAGTAGCCGACGAGGTCCACGGACGGCGCGCCATCGCGGAGCGCGTGGCGCACGGCCGCGTCCAGCGCGTTCGCCTGCACGAGCAGGTCGCCAGTGCCGCCGTCGGGCAGTGCGAGCACTTGCGCGTTCCGCCCCGCCTGGGCGAGGCGCCGCGCCAGCCGTGACAACGCCACTTCGCTGCCGCCGTACCCGGGGACCAGCAGGACCGTGCCGGGCCTGGCCGGATCCGGACGGCCCTCCCGGCCGTCGCCGCGTAGCAGGCGCACGCCGGCCACGACGAGGAGCACGCCCACGACCGCGACGGCGGCGATAACCACGAGCCGGCGCCGAACGGACACCCGTCCATGATGCCGCGCCTGGGGCTCCAGACCGCGGGTCGCCAATCTGCAAGACGCCGGGTACGACTACCGCGGCGCCGGATCCGGCGCGGGCCACGGACGTCGATGGGCGCTGATACCCTGCGGCGCGTGAGTGATGACGTGTCCCCGGCCGGTCCGTCCTGCCCGGACAGCCGGTCGTGCGAGAGCCTGGGCGGGAAGTGGGTTCCGCTGCGCGCCGTGTGGCAGCGACACAGCTGACATGGCCGACCTGCTCGCGGACAAGTCGGTGGCGGTGGTGCACGAATGGTTCGGCGCGGTAGGCGGTTCCGAGAACGTCTTCCTCGCCATCGCCGAACTCATCCCGCACGCGCGGCGGTACGTCCTATGGGCCGAACCGGACACCGACGTCGACGGTCTCGCCCTGCGCCAGACCTGGCTGGCACGCACGCCACTGCGCCGGTCGAAGGCCTTGGCCCTGCCGGTCATGCCGCTGGTCTGGCGCACGGCGGGCCGGCCGGAACCGGACGTGGTGATCTCTTCCAGCCACGCCTTCGCGCACACCGTCAAGCTCGGTGCACCGCGGCGCACGCGGCATCTGAGCTACGTCCACTCACCGGCCCGATACGTGTGGAGTCCGCGCCACGACGGCCGGGGCGGCCACCCGCTGCTGGCGGCGCCGCGGAAGCTGCTGCAGGCGGTCGACGTCCGGAGCAGCCGACACGTGCACGCGTACGCCGCGAACTCCCGCGAGGTCCAGCGCCGGATCAAACGGTTCTGGCGGCGGGACGCGGTGGTCATCCACCCGCCGGTGGACGTCGAGTTCTTCGGCGGCGCCCCGCGGGACGAGCAGGACCGCGACTACCTGTTGGGGGTCGGGCGGTGGATCCCGTACAAGAGATTCGACCTGATGATCGAGGTGGCCGCGGCCGC
>JBKOWB010000333.1:0-3723 GCA_046724195.1 Actinomycetota bacterium | reverse complement strand
AAGAACTCGCCGAATACGACGCGTTGACTCAGGAGGCGAAGTAATGGGCACCAAGCGCCACTTCCGCGTGTGGCGGGGCGATGCGTCCGGCGGCGAGATCCAGGACTACGACGTCGAGGTCAACGACGGCGAGGTCGTGCTCGACATCATCCACCGCTTGCAAGCCACGCAGACTCCCGACCTCGCATGCCGATGGAACTGCAAGGCCGGCAAGTGCGGCTCCTGCTCGATGGAGATCAACGGCATGCCGAAGCTCGGCTGCATGACGCGGATGTCGACGTTCGAAGAGGACGAGACCGTCACGATCACGCCGCTGCGCACGTTCCCGGTGATCCGCGACCTGGTCACCGACGTCTCCTTCAACTACCAGAAGGCGTGGGAGACCCCGGCGTTCGCGCCGCCCGAAGGGTTGGCGCCGGGCCAATACCGGATGCAGCAGGTCGACGTCGAGCGTTCGCAGGAGTTCCGCAAGTGCATCGAGTGCTTCCTCTGCCAGAACACCTGCCACGTCGTTCGTGACCACGAGGAGAACAAGCAGCCCTTCGCCGGCCCGCGCTTCTTCATCCGGGCCGCGGAGCTGGACATGCATCCGCTCGACGCGAGGTCGGACCGCAAGGAGTACGCCCAGGCGCATCAGGGCCTCGGCTACTGCAACATCACCAAGTGCTGCACCGAGGTCTGCCCCGAGCACATCAAGATCACCGACAACGCCATCATCCCGATGAAGGAGCGCGTCGTCGACCGCCGCTATGACCCGCTGGTGTGGCTCGGCCGCAAGATCTTCCGCCGGGACCAGCTCGAGGACGCGCCGGCCTATGCCGCGACCGCCCCGGGCAGCGGAGCGCCGAGCACCTCCCCCGATTTCGCCGGCGAGACCTCGGACACGCCGTTCTCCAGTCGTCGGCCTCCGGAGGGACCTCCCGTCGGCCCCGACGGGAGGCTCGACGTGTCCGAGCTGATCTCCCAGCGCTCGGGCGGCCCGTCGCCGTTCGGCGACGAGCAGTCGTTCCCCCTGCCCAACCAGGACATCACCTACAACCACCCCGCGATCGGCAAGGACGAGGACCTGAACCCACCCGCCCACTGACCCCCGGGAACGGCGTCACGGTGCCCCGCGGGCTCGTACGCACGTACTAACGAGGCGTACAGTGGCGCCGTGAGCAGCTACCAACCGTCGATGCTCGACCTCATGGCCGGCGCCGCCGCCACCCTGGAGCCGCTGCCCGGGCGGCTGCGCCGGCACACGTTGACCGCGGGCGCCTGGGTCGACGTCCTGCCGGGTTGGGTGCACGGCTCGGACGCCGTCTTCGAGACGCTGCTGCGCGACGTCGACTGGCGCGCCGAGCGCCGCCAGATGTACGACGGTGTGGTCGCCGTCCCGCGGTTGCTGCGCTGGTACGGCGACGACGAGACGCTGCCCCACCCGGTGCTGACGGACGCCAAGTCCCGGCTCTCCGCGCACTACGCCGAGGAGCTGGGCGAGGAGTTCATGACGGCCGGTATGTGCCTGTACCGCGACGGCCGGGACAGCGTCGCCTGGCACGGCGACACGATCGGCCGTTCGGCGCACTTCGACACGATGGTCGCGATCGTCTCCTTGGGTTCGCCGCGGAACCTCATGCTGCGCCCCCGTGCCGGAGGCCACGAGACGCTCCGCTTCCCGCTCGGCCACGGCGACCTCATCGTCATGGGTGGCTCGTGCCAACGCACCTGGGAGCATGCGATCCCGAAGACCGCCAAGCCGGTCGGTCCCCGGATCAGCGTCCAGTTCCGCCCGGCCGGGGTCGCCTGACAGCACGCCGAGCCGATGCCGCGTGCACGCATGCGCGAGTGCGGGACAAAGTGACGCATCAGTAGTAATGGAATGGTTGCGGCCCGCCGCCGTCCCGGGAAAGGTTGGCGGCGGGCGCATGACCGTCAACCGTACGAGGAGTAGGCCGCATGACGGACCAAGTGGCGATCGTGACCGGGGCGAGCCGGGGGATCGGGTTCGCAATCGCACAGCGATTCGTCGCGGAGGGCGCCAAGGTCTGCATCACCGGCCGCGACGCGGCCGCGTTGGACAACGCCGCCAAGGATCTGGGCGGCCCGGACGTCGCGATCGGGGTAGCCGGCAAGGGCGACGACGCCGACCACCGCGCCGAGGTGATCGATACGGTCCTGGGCGCGTTCGGCCCGATCACCACGCTGGTCAATAACATCGGCATCAACCCGGCGTACGGCCCGCTGCAGTCGCTCGACCTCACCGCGGCCCGCAAGATGCTCGACGTCAACGTGCTTGGCACGCTGGGCTGGGTCCAGGAGGCGCTGCGGGGTGGCCTGGCCGAGCAGGGCGGAGCGATCGTCAACATCTCCTCGGTGTCGGGCGTGCGGCCGGCACCGGGCATCGCGTTCTACGGCGTCACGAAGGCTGCGTTGATCCACCTGACCGAGGAGCTCGCCGTCGAGCTGGCCCCGGCGGTAAGGGTCAACGCGGTAGCCCCCGCGGTGGTGAAGACCAGATTCGCGACCGCCCTATACGAGGGGCGCGAGGAAGAGGTCGCGGCCACCTACCCGCTGCAACGGCTCGGCGTGCCGGAGGACGTGGCCGGTGCGGTCGCGTTCCTCTGCTCACGCGATGCGGCCTGGATCACCGGCCAGACCATCGTCATCGACGGCGGCGTGACCTTGACGGGCTCGGTCCGGTGACGCCGTCGCGCGTCGTGGTGACCGGCGCCGGCGGCGGCATCGGAGCCGCGCTGGCCCGCCGGCTCGCCGCCGGCGGCGCGAGGGTGGTGGTGAACGACCTTGATCCGGCTGCCGCGGAGGCCGTGGCCGCCGAGATCGGGGGACGTGCAGTCCCGGGCGACGCGGCGAGCGAGACGGACGTCCGCCGGCTCGTCGACGTCGCGTGGGATGAGCTCGGCGGCATCGATCTGTTCTGCGCGAACGCGGGCGTGCTCTCCGCCGGCACCCAGGACGCGCCGGACGCGGTCTGGGAACGTGACTTCCACGTCAACGTCATGTCGCATGTGTACGTGGCCCGAGCCTTGATTCCCCGGTGGGTAGACAGGCAAGGCGGCCGGCTACTCGTCACGGTCTCCGCGGCCGGGCTGCTCACCCTGCTTGGCAGCGCCCCGTACGCGGTCACCAAGCACGCCGCCCTCGCCTTCGCCGAGTGGCTACGGGCCACGTACGCGCATCGGGGTCTGACCGTGCAGGCGCTCTGCCCGCAGGGCGTGCGCACGGACATGCTGGCCCGCGGAAACGAGGAGGGCAGCGCGAGCGCCGCGCAGCTCGCCGCGGGGGCGCTGGAGCCGGACGACGTCGCCGCGGCGGTGGTGAAGGCTCTCGACGGAGACAGCTTCCTGATCCTGCCGCATCCCGAGGTCGCCGAGTTCTACCACCGCCGGGCCACCGATCCGGACCGCTGGCTGAGCGGCATGAACAAGATGCAGCGGACGTTCGACGCGGCGGCGCTGTCGTGAGCGGACCGCCCGGCCTGGACCTGGTCCGCCTCCGTGCCTACCTCGGCGCCGGCCCCGATCTGCAGGCGACGATCTTGGCGGGCGGGCGGTCCAACCTCACGTACGCGGTCACCGACGGCACGGACCGTTGGGTGCTGCGCCGGCCGCCGCTCGGCCACGTGCTGCCTACCGCGCACGATATGGCCCGCGAGCACAAGGTCCTCGACGCGCTGTCCCAGGCTGGCTTCCCCGCTCCCAAGCCGGTGCTGCTCTGCAC
>JBKOWB010000225.1:0-7154 GCA_046724195.1 Actinomycetota bacterium | reverse complement strand
GTCCGGGGCTGAGGCGGCTGGCGCCGGAACGTCCGGGGCTGAGGCGGCCGGCGCCGGAACGTCCGGGGCTGAGGCGGCTGGCGCCGGAACGTCCGGGGCCGGCTCTGCCGGTGCGGCGACCGGTTCGGCTGGCGGGTCGGCGGGCGCCTCGGGCGGCGTGACTTCCGGATCATCGGGCGCGGCCTTGCCCGTACTATCCGATTTGTCTGGTCGTGGCGACGGCGGCCGGACACCGACGATGTCGGTCTGAGCAGCACCGACATCGTCGTTCTGCAGAATCGGCGCGGGGGCGGCGGCGGAGGCCGACGGACCGACCGCGTCACCGTGCGTCGTCACGGTTAAAGCGTGCCCGATCTATGCATCGCAGACAACAGGTACGGCATGGCCGTGACCGGACGGGTACCTTGCCATTCCCGGGGATCTCGGGGATCGACTTGCGTCTCCTTGGCTCAACCTCAACTTGACGGGGTGATCGGGCGTGGCATCATTGAGTCCGGTCCACTCAACTTGTGGAGCGCGCCCTCGGGCGGCGCCGAGCGGCCCGAACTTACTGAAGGCCTGTGAGAAGCGAGGAAGCGAACATGGCACGTGCGGTCGGAATCGACCTCGGCACCACGAATTCCTGCGTCAGCGTTCTTGAAGGAGGCGAGCCCACCGTCATCGCCAACGCGGAGGGTTCCCGGACGACCCCGTCCATCGTCGCCTTCGCGCGCAACGGTGAGGTACTGGTTGGCGAGGTCGCGAAGCGCCAGGCGGTGACCAACCCGGACCGGACCATCCGTTCGGTCAAGCGGGAGATGGGCACCAACTGGTCCGTCGACATCGACGGCAAGAAGTACACCCCGCAGGAGATCTCGGCGCGGGTGCTCATGAAGATCAAGCGCGACTCCGAGGCCTACCTCGGCGAGCAGGTCACCGACGCGGTGATCACGGTCCCGGCCTACTTCAACGACGCGCAGCGCCAGGCCACCAAGGAGGCCGGCGAGATCGCGGGCTTCAACGTCCTGCGCATCGTGAACGAGCCCACCGCCGCCGCGCTCGCATACGGGCTGGACAAGGGCTCCAAGGAGCAGACCGTCCTGGTCTTCGACCTCGGCGGCGGCACCTTCGACGTCTCCCTGCTGGAACTGGGCGAGGGCGTCATCGAGGTCAAGTCGACCTCCGGCGACAACCACCTCGGCGGCGACGACTGGGACCAGCGGATCATCGATCACCTGGTCAAGACGTTCCGCGGCGAGCACGGTATCGACCTCGGCGCCGACAAGATGGCCCTGCAGCGCCTCCGTGAGGCGGCCGAGAAGGCCAAGATCGAGCTGTCCGCGGCGACCACGACCAGCATCAACCTGCCCTACATCACGGCCGGCCCGGCGGGCCCACTGCACCTGGACATGTCGTTGTCCCGGGCCGAGTTCCAGCGCATGACGCAGGACCTGCTGGACCGCACCAAGGCGCCGTTCGCGCAGGCCATCAAGGACGCCGGTATCAAGGTCGCCGACGTCGACCACGTCATCCTGGTCGGCGGTTCGACCCGCATGCCCGCCGTCAGCGACCTGGTGAAGCAGCTCACCGGCAAGGAGCCGAACAAGGGCGTCAACCCGGACGAGGTCGTCGCGGTCGGCGCCGCGCTGCAGGCCGGCGTGCTCAAGGGTGAGGTCAAGGACGTCCTGCTGCTCGACGTGACTCCGCTGTCGCTGGGCATCGAGACCAAGGGCGGCATCTTCACCAAGCTCATCGAGCGCAATACCACGATCCCGACCAAGCGTTCGGAGGTCTTCACCACGGCCGACGACAACCAGCCGTCCGTGCTGATCCAGGTCTTCCAGGGCGAGCGGGAGATCGCGGCCTACAACAAGAAGCTCGGCACCTTCGAGCTCACCGGCCTGCCGCCGGCGCCGCGCAACGTGCCCCAGATCGAGGTCACCTTCGACATCGACGCGAACGGCATCGTGCACGTCGCCGCCAAGGACATGGGCACCGGCAAGGAGCAGAAGATGACGATCACCGGCGGCTCCGCGCTGCCGAAGGACGACATCGAGCGCATGATGCGCGACGCTCAGGACCACGCCGACGAGGACAAGAAGCGGCGCGAGGACGCGGAGACCCGTAACCTCGCCGAGCAGCTCCAGTGGCAGACCGAGAAGTTCCTGGCGGAGAGCGGCGACAAGCTGCCTGGGGACAGCAAGAACAAGATCAGCGAGGCGCTGGGCGACCTGCGTGGCGCGCTCGGTGGTTCGGACATCGACAAGATCAAGGCCGCACACGAAAACCTGGCCAAGGTCTCCCAGGAAGCCGGTTCCCTGCTCTACGCGCAGCAGAGCGCGGACGGCACGCAGGGCACGCCCGGTCCCGATGGCACCCAGGCGCCCGGCGGCGCGGCCGGTGCGAACCCGGGCTCGACCGGCGGTGACGATGTGGTGGACGCCGAGATCGTCGAGGACGACAAGAAGTGAGCCGCGCGGACGACGAGAACGACGGTCAGGCGACCGAGCGGGTCGTCATCCGTGACCGCCGCAAGATCAAGCCGAACGGCAAGGCAGTAGAGGAATCCGTGAGCGAGGACGAGAAGGCCAAGGAGCCGGTCGGTGGTGCCCATCGCGCCGCCGAGCCGGGGCAAGACGCTGAGGCTCGGGCCGGAGCCCCGGCCCAGACCGGCCTCGGTGCCGAACTCGAGGCGCTCCGGAGCGAGCTCGACGAGCGCACGCGTGACCTTCAGCGGGTGACGGCCGAGTACGCCAACTACCGCAAGCGGGTCGACCGTGACCGGGGTGCGGCCGCCGAGCAGACCACCGGCGCGGTGCTCGCCGCGCTGCTGCCGGTGCTCGACGATCTCGATCGAGCCCGCGAGCACGGGGACTTGGTCGGCCCGTTTGCGACCGGGGCCGCGGCGCTCACCGCCGCCACCGGCAAGTTCGGGCTGGTCGCGTTCGGTGAGAAGGGCGACCCGTTCGACCCGACCCGCCACGAGGCCGTCGCGCACCAGACATCGGCCGACGTCACGGAGCCGACCTGCGTCGAGGTCATGCGCCGTGGCTACACGCTGGGCGAGCGGCTGCTGCGGCCCGCCCTGGTCGCGGTGGCCGACCCGGAGTGACCGGACACTCGCGTCCCGCTCGCCGGCTGCCGGCGGGCGGGACTTCCGGGACTCTTGTCAGGAGGAGGTGGACTAGATGAGTTCGAAGGACTGGCTGGAGAAGGACTTCTACACGGTTCTCGGGGTGAGCAAGTCCGCCTCCTCCGACGAGATCAAGAAGGCGTACCGCAAGCTGGCCCGGGAACTCCACCCCGACCGCAATCCGGGAAACACGGACGCGGAGGAGAAGTTCAAGGCGGCGTCCGAGGCGTACGACGTGCTGTCCGACGACAAGAAGCGCAAAGAGTACGACGAGATGCGCTCGCTGTTCGGCTCGGGTGCGTTCCGGCGCGGTGCCGGGCGAGCCGGCGCGCAGTTCGACCCGTCCGACCTGTTCGGCGGGTTCAGCGGCGCGGGCGCGAGTGGCGGGAGCCCCGGCGACCGCCGGTTCGGCGGTGCCGGCTTCTCCGACATCTTCAGCTCGATCTTCTCTGGCGGTGGTGCTGGTACGCGGCGTGGCCCGCAGCGGGGACGGGACGTCGAGGCGGAGGTCACGCTCGACTTCGTGCACGCGGTTCAGGGCACGACGCTGCCGCTGACCCTGCGCTCGCCGGGGGTTTGCGAAACCTGCCACGGCAACGGCGCCAAACCCGGTACCACACCCCGGACCTGCCCGAAGTGCCACGGCTCCGGGCTGATCTCCCGTAACCAGGGCTCGTTCAGCTTCTCCGAGCCGTGCCGCGAGTGCCAGGGCTCGGGCAGCATCGTCGACGAGAAATGCCCGGAATGCCGCGGCACCGGCGGGGTCACCAAGAACCGCACGATCAACGTCCGCTTCCCGGCCGGCGTGGCCGACGGGCAGCGGATCCGGCTCAGTGGCCGGGGTGAGCCGGGCGAGCGCGGCGGACCGGCCGGCGACCTGTACGTGCAGGTCAAGGTCCGATCCGACGAACTGTTCGGGCGCAGCGGCGACGATCTCACGCTGACCGTACCGATCACTTTCGCGGAGTCGGTGCTAGGCACGGACCTGCGCGTGCCGACGCTGGACGGTGTCGTGACGCTGCGGGTGCCGCCGGGCACGCCGAGCGGCCGCACGCTGCGGGCGCGCGGCAAAGGCGTGGTGCGCCGCGACGGCCAGGCCGGCGACCTGCTGGTCACCGTCGAGGTGCAGGTGCCGTCCGGCACCGTCATCACCGACGAAGCCAGGGACGCGCTGGAGCGGTTCGCCAAGTTGACACCACCGGCGGGGCGGGAGCGTATCGAAGCGCGTCTGCGCCGTTTCGGATAGAAACCCTCAATGGAACCTTCGACAAGGAGGTGGCACATGTACGAAGAGATCGACATCTCGGTGGAGCAGGCCTCCGACGCGAAGGTGCTGATCATCTCGGTCGCCGCGCGGCTCGCCGGGATGCACCCGCAGACGCTGCGCCAGTACGACCGGCTCGGTCTGGTGCAGCCGGGCCGGACCGGCGGCGGCGGTCGCCGGTACAGCCAGCGGGACGTGGCGCTGCTGCGCGAGGTGCAGCGGCTGAGCCAGGAGGACGGCGTCAACCTGGCCGGCATCAAGCGGATCATCGGGCTCGAGCAGCTCGTCGACGACCTGCAGGAGCGGGTGGCCGAGCTCGAGCGCCAGCTGGACGAGGCGTACACGCGGATCGCGCAGCTCGAGGCGATCGTCCCCTACACGGGCCGGGACCTGGTCCGGAAGGACCGTTCGTCGACCGCCCTGGTGGTGTGGCGGCCGCGCCGGCCGCGGGACAGGTAGCACCGGCCCCTCAGCCACTGGCTGAGGGGCCGTTCACTGTCTACCGGCGGCCGAACAGGCCGAGCCGGCGCGGGTGGCGAACCAGGCCGCCCTCGATCCACTCCTCGTAGTCGAAGAGCTCGGGGCGGGTCATCAGCACCCGGCAGTTGTGTGCCCAGATCGACATCGGCTCGTCGCCGACCTCCTCGGCGCGCTCGACGTACTTCTTCAGTCGGCGCTTGCGCTGCGAAGAGGCATTGGGACGGACGCCGTCGGCGGCGTAGATGTACATGCAGTGCTGGGCGAACCGGCGGGCCGGACACTGCCGGTCCATGGCCAGCTCGAACAGCGTTGGAGCGAGGACGTCGCCGGCGATCAGCAGATCCCAGTCCGGCGGCATCGCGTCCAGCGGTACCGCCTCGGGGTGATACGCCCATGCTTGTAACTCCTCCGGCCGGGGATCGACCGGGTTCGCGAACCCGAAGAATGTCGACTCACGCACGCTCACGCCGCCGCCTCGCCTCGCTGCATAATTCAGTGATACGAATCATTCGAGGCGAAACTAGCGCGCGCAAGCAGCGTGCGAAAGTCGTAGAGGATCACAAACCGATACTGGTCAGTAGCTTTGCGCAGCCCGACGGGCGTTCGTGTCAGTTGCTGATCGGTACCTTCGGACTCCGTCACGCCGTTCGGGGAACGTGGTCGTTCCGGACCGCCGCCAGCAGGAGCAGCCCGGCCAGGCACAACGCGGTCGCCATGGCGTACGCGAGCCGGTAGCCGAAGTGCTGGGCCAGGCCGAACAGCGGGGCGGCCAGCACCGCCCCGGTCGGAAACGCGTTGCTGTGCAGCGTCGACGCCCGGCCCGGTTGTCCCGGGAGCATGTCCTGCACATAGGAGATGCCCACGCCGGACACCGCCGCGATGAACAGCGCGTCGACAAGCTGGCCCGCGACCAGCACCCAGATGCTCGAGGTCGCGGTGGCCAGCGCGTAGTAGACGGCACCGCTGGCCGCGCCCGCGAGGACGAGCCGGCGCAGCGGGATCCGGGTCGCCAGCGCGCCCAGGCCCAACATCAGCGGTATCTCCAGCGCCGCGCAAAGGCCCAGGACGAGGCCGGCCTCCGCGGCGTCACCGCCCAGGTCGTCGCGAATGAACAGCGGTAACGCCTGGACGCCCAGCGTGAGCGGGCACATCAGGAGAGTGAACGCGGTCCCGGTCAGCAGCAGGTTGGTGCGGTTGACGGCTGGCACGGGCGGCTCATCGGGGTTCGCCGCCGCAACCGGGCCGACCTCGTCCAGCCACAGGATCGCCACCACCGTGGCCAGCGCGTACGTCGCGGCGGCCATGCCGTACACGTACGCGAAGCCACCCGCATGCAGCAGGAAGGCGGCCAGGGGCGGCCCGGCGACCCAGGCCAGCGAAAAGACGGTCCGCATCGTGCTGATGCCCATCGCGGCCTGGTTCGGCGTGTCGCGCTGCAGCACCTGCCGCGCGTACGCGAACGTCTGCGGAAACATCGTCCCCGCGAGTGCCGTGGCGGTCATGGTCAGGCCCAACAGGATCCAGTAGTCGCGGATGAACACGGTCAGCCCGCTGCCGGCGAGGCCCGCCAATGCGGCGCTGATCAGCAGCCGGCGCCGGATAGCCCGGCGGTCCGACAGCCGGCCGATCAGCGTGCCCGCGACAACACCGGACAGCGGCGCGACGACCAGGAACACCGTGACCTTCGCCGGCCCGACATGCACGGCCGTGCTCAGGAACAGCGACAGAAACGGCACGGCCACGGCCGTCGAGATCCCGACCGCCAGGAAAACCAGGCCCAGCGGGAGCAGTGGGAGGCCGGCGCGCCACTCGCGCAGCGTCGTCTCCGGAGCCATGGCACACCACGGTACGTGTGTTCAAGAATTCGTGGTGCTCTGGCGTCGCCGACCTAGAGTTGAGTGGAATAGGCTCAACTTGGCCAGAGCTGTATGCGGTGGAAGCACCGATCCAGAGGGAGCAGATGAACGCCGAACGTTTGACCACGAAGAGCCGCGACGTGATCACGGGCGCGGTCGCCAATGCCAACCAGCGCGGGCACGCCACCGTCGAGCCGTGGCACCTGCTCCTGTCGCTGTTGGACACCGGCGGATCCACCGCTCCGGCGCTGCTGCGCGCCGTTGGCGCCAATCCGGCCGACGCCCGGCGCGCGGCGGTACGGGCCGTCGAGCAGATTCCGTCCGCGCGCGGCACCAGCATCGCCGAGCCCAGCCTGTCCCGCGAGTTCGTGAACGCGATCGGCGAGGCCGAGCCTGTCTCTTATACACATCTGACGCTGCCGACGAATTGGCTTCTGTGTAG
>JBKOWB010000446.1:0-5384 GCA_046724195.1 Actinomycetota bacterium | reverse complement strand
GCTCAGGACCGATTCGGCGTGGAACTGGATGCCGGCGAACCCGTTGCCGCGTGCGGCGTGCACCGTGCCGTCGGACTCGTCGCGGGCTATCTCGACCGGGCCGTACGGGGTGTCCAGCAACGCCGCGTCGCTGATCGCGGTGAAGCTCGAGTAGAAGCCGACGCGGCGGGTGGCACCGAAGAGGTCGATGTCGCGGGCCAGGCCCTGGTAGGGGGCTTCGCGGCGGTGCAGCGGCAGGCCGAGCGTGTGGGCCAGGACCTGGTGGCCGAGGCAGAGCGCCAGCATCGGGCGCCGGGCAGCGAGCAGGTCCGTGACGAGCCTACGCAGGGCGATGATCTTGGGTTCGTCGGCCGCCGCGGGGTCGCCCGGGCCGGGGCCGACCACGACCAGGTCCGCGTCGAGGTTGCCGGGTGAGTGCCACGGGGCGATCGAGACCGTCAGCCCGAGTGCGCGGAGCTGGTGGGCCAGCATCGCGGTGAAGGTGTCCTCGGCGTCGACGATCGCGGCCGTTCGGCCGGCCATGGCAGGGACTTCGAGTTCGCCCGGCCGGCGCTGGTCGAGCCAGAATCGGGCGAGGTCGGTGTTGCGGGCCGCCAGTGCCGCCTGGACCTCCAGGGACTCGATCGGCTCCGCCGTACCGGATGATCGGGAAACGGACCCCAGGCCTACCGCGGCCAGGACGCCCGCGGCCTTGGTGTGGGTCTCGGCGACCTCGCCCTCGGCGGTCGAATGCCGGACCAGCGTCGCCCCCACTGGCAGCCGCAGGGTGGCGTCCGGCGAGATTTCCGCGGTACGGATCAGGATCGGCGCGTCGAGTGTCTGTCGTCCCACGTCGTCGTGACCGAGCAGCGCGAGGACGCCGGCGTAGTAGCCGCGGCCCCGGCGCTCGTGGCGGGCGATGACCCGGCAGGCGTTCTCGATGGGGCTGCCGGTGACCGTCGGGGCGAACATGGTCGCCCGCAGCACGTCGCGTACGTCCATCGAGCCGCGGCCGGCGAGCAGGTACTCGGTGTGGGTGAGATGGGCCATCCGCTTGAGGTAGGGGCCGACCACCTGCCCGCCGTGTTCGGCGACGGCGGCCATCATCTTGAGCTCTTCGTCGAGGACCATGTAGAGCTCCTCGATCTCCTTCGGGTCCGACAGGAAGTCGAGGAGATCCCGGGAGCCGTGGCGCAACGTTCCGCTGATCGGGTTCATCATGGTGAGACCGTCGGCGACGCTGATGTGCCGCTCGGGCGTCGCGCCAACCAGCGTACGGGTGCCGGTGTGCACGAGGAACGTCCAGTACGCGCCCTGCTCGCCGCCAAGCAGGCGGCTGAACGCGGCCTTCGCGGCGGCGACCGGGTCGCCGTCGACGGTGGTGGTGAAGACGCGGTGAATGACGAAGTTCGCGCCCTCGCCACGGCCGATCTCGTCGCGCAGGACGGCGTCGACGATCTCGCCGAACTCGTCGTCGGAGACATCGAACGCACCGCCGCTGACCCGGAAGGGCTCGTCGGGAAACGCGTCGAGCCGCATCTTCTCGTAGGTGGCGACGCGAAGGCATTCGAGCGGCGCGCCGTCGTCGATGCAATCGAAGCCCCGTTCGGCGATCTGCCGGTACGGGATGAGCGCGAGGGTCTGTGCGTCCCGTGACAACGGGATGTCGGCGAGCGTCGGCACCGTGACGACGTCGCCCCTCAGGACCTCGACGTGGTCGGCGCCGTCGCGATGCAGGAAGGCGAATGGTTGCATGGTTCCTCTTCGGGGCTGGGGCGCCGCCGAGGATCCGACCAAGCTAAACGGCCGCCTCGGTGAGGCGGCCGCGGTGGGTTGGTTACGCGCGGGTGGGTGTGGCCGCCGGGTCGGCGGGCCACCACATGCTCGGGCGCGCGTGCATGGCGCAGAGCCTACGACGGATCGCGGTGGCAGCGCCAGATATCGGGCGTTCCCGCCCGCGCGCTATTGCCGTACAGCTTGCGCGGGCGAGCCGGATGTATCAGTTCGACCCGCCCCTCTGGTACGGAGACCTGCGGGCATTAGGCTTCGGGCGTGGCCGAGGCGCAGCGAATCAGGGATGACGAGCGGCTGCGCCGGCTTGAGACGATCACCGACGCGGCGCTGTCGAAGCTCACCGTGCCCGATCTGCTCGACGAGCTGCTCGACCGGGTCCGCGAATTGCTCGGCGTCGACACCGCGGCGATACTTCTGCTGGACGTGCACGCGCGCCAGCTCGTCGCGACCGCGGCCAAGGGACTCGAGGAGGAGGTAAGGCAGGGCTTTCGGGTGTCCGTCGGCCGCGGGTTCGCCGGCCGCATCGCATACACCGGGCAGCCGGTCACCCTCCCCGACGTGACTTCTACCGACGTGGTCAACCCGGTCCTCCTGGGCAAGGGCATCCGGTCCCTGCTCGGCGTACCCATGTTCGTCGGTGGAGACGTGGTCGGCGTGCTGCACGTCGGCAGCCTCACCCCTCGGGAGTTCACGGACGACGACGTTCGCCTTCTGCAATTGGTCGCCGATCGGGCCAGCCTCGCAGGCCAGATCCGGTCGAACAAGCTGGACCAGGCGGCCGCCCTAGCCCTGCAACGTAGCCTTCTGCCGACTCAACTGCCCGACGTGTCGGGCGTCGACATGGCGGCCCGGTACGTCCCCGGCCACGAGTTCGGCATCGGAGGCGACTGGTACGACGTGTTCACCCTGCCCTCTGGCTGGCTGGGTGCGGTGATCGGCGACGTGTCCGGTCACGGCCTACGGTCCGCCGTGGTGATGGGGCGGGTGCGCAGCGCGCTGCGCGCGTACACCCTGATCTGCGATGACCCGGCGGAAGCGCTGACTTTGCTGGACCGCAAGGTCCATCACTTCGAGACCGGTAACCTCACGACCGCCCTGTACGCCATGATCTCTCCCGACCGGACGGCCATACATGTGGCGCTGGCGGGCCACCTGCGCCCCATTCTGGCCGCGCCCGGCCGGCCGGCCGTCGAGCTCGAGATACCGGTAGGTCCTCCGTTGGGAATCGGCCAACCGCGGGCCGTGCGCCGCACCGGCGTGGTCGACTTCCCACCCGGCTCGGTCTTCGTCTGCTACACGGACGGGTTGGTGGAGCGCCGCGGTGAACTCATCGACGTCGGCATCGAGCGTCTCCTCGCCGCGATCAAGCCGGATGACGCCGATGCGGTGTGCACGAGCATCATGGCGAACACCGGCGTGGAGCAGCCGACCGACGACGTGGCGGTGCTCGCCATCCGCCGCGATCCCTAGCTTTCGGCCGACGCGATCGGTGATCTAGATCCTACTGGCGGTAGGTAGCTAGGAACTTGGCAAGCCGGTCGGTGGCGTCGTCCAGGACATCGAGCGGGGCCAGGAACACCAGCCGCAGGTGATCGGGTGTGGGCAGGTTGAAGCCGGTGCCGTGGGACAGCAGCATCAACTGCTCCTCGAGCAGGTCGACGATCAGGCGTTGGTCGTCGCGGATCTTGTGTACTTCGGGGTCCAGCCGGGCGAATAGGTAGAGCGCGCCGTCCGGCTTCACGCAGTCGACGCCGGGGATCTCCGTCAGCTTGCGCCAGGCGTGGTCGCGCTGCTCGTACAGGCGGCCGCCGGGCTTGATCAGCTCCTTGATGCTCTGGTAGCCGCCCAGCGCGGTCTGCACCGCGTGCTGGGCCGGAACGTTCGGGCACAGCCGCATATTGGCGAGCAGTTGCAGGCCCTCGAGGTATTCGTCGCCGTGCGTGTGAGGGCCGCTGACCGCGAGCCATCCGGACCGGAAGCCGGCCGCCCGGTAGGTCTTCGACAGGCCGCCCATGGTGAGCACGAGCAGGTCGGGTGCGAGCGCGGCCGCGCATTCGTGCGTCGCGTCGTCGTAGAGGATCTTGTCGTAGATTTCGTCGGACAAGACCAACAGATCATGCGTACGGGCGAGATCCAGCAGGCCGAGCAGCGTCTCCCGGGAGTAGACGGCACCGGTCGGGTTGTTCGGGTTGATGATCACGACGGCGCGGGTGTTCGGCGTGATCTGTGCGGCCACGTGCTCCAGGTCGGGCTGCCAGCCCTGGGACTCGTCGCAACGGTAGTGCACCGGCCGCCCGCCGCAGAGCGTCACCGCGCCGGTCCACAGCGGGTAGTCGGGGCTCGGTATAAGCACCTCGTCGCCGGTGTTGAGCAGCGCTTGCAGCGACATGACGATCAACTCGGAGACGCCATTGCCGAGGAAGACGTCGTCGGGCTGCACGTCCCGTACGCCGAGGGTCTGGTAGTACTGCGCGACCGCGACGCGGGCCGAGTAGATGCCGCGGGCGTCGCTGTAGCCCTGCGCAGCGGGGAGGTTGTGCACGACGTCGGCCATGATCGGCTCGGGCGCATTGAGGCCCCAGGGTGCCGGGTTGCCGAGGTTGAGCTTGAGG
Organism: Actinomycetota bacterium; assembly: GCA_046724195.1. Lineage (GTDB taxonomy): Bacteria > Actinomycetota > Actinomycetes > Mycobacteriales > Micromonosporaceae > Actinoplanes. Next base: position 999 of record JBKOWB010000446.1, on the reverse strand, counting down.
ATGTTGTGGCCCGCGTTCTCGAGTTCCTGGGCCCGGCGCAGCACCGGCCCGCGGATGTCGTACCGGACGTTCTTGAGCCTGTTCGCCTGTGCCACCATGCCCGCCAGCCTATGAGGCGGCGCGCCGCCCGCGTCCGCCCACCCAGGCGGCGGCGCGCCACCCGTGCTCGCCCATCCATGCTGTGATCTTTTCGTTATCTATTTGGACAACCGGCCGGGCCGCCCAGACGTCAACCGGCTAGTCGTGGAATGGCGGTCGGATGGTCAGGTCGGGAGGAACGCGATGTCCGCTCTACGGGTGGCCCGGGTGGACCGGTTCTGGCGCGACGGGCGAACCGACCGCGTCGCCGGCACGTATACCCACCCACGCAGCCGCCACCAGGAGTCCGGGAGATCCCATCGATGCGCGACGCCGACGAGTTCGACGCCTTCTACGCCTCGACGTCGCGGCGCGTGCTTGGGCAGGTGTACGCCATGAGCGGCAACCGAGCGGAAGCCGAGGACGCCGTGGCGGAGGCGTACCTGAAGGCGTGGGACCGCTGGGCGACTGTACGGGACTGCGACAGCCCTGAGGCCTGGGTGCGGCGGGTCGCGTCCCGCACCGCCGTGAGCAGCTGGCGCAAAGCCGTCAACCGGATCCGGGCACACCACCGCGACACGATCGACCAGCGGGTCGACGGGCTCAGCCCGGACCACGTCGCGTTGGTGCATGCATTCCGGCAGGTCCCGGCGGACCTGCGTCGCATCGTCGTGCTGCACCACCTGGTCGGGTTGACGGTGACCGAGATCGCCGACGAGGTTGGCGCGCCGCCGGGCACCGTGAAAGCGAAGCTGGTCCGCGGCCGCCGGGCGATGGCGGAGCTGCTCGGCGATCCCGATCAGCCGGTCGCGAACGGGAGGATTCGCGATGCGTGAGCGCGATCTCGGCGCGGCGCTTGCCGCCCTCGCGGCCCACGGCAGCCGCAACGGGCAGCTGGCCGTCGCGGCCGCCGTCCGGGCC
>JBKOWB010000207.1:0-4930 GCA_046724195.1 Actinomycetota bacterium | reverse complement strand
GCGAGTTGTTCGAGGTGAGCGTGCGCGTCGACGCCGGTCTCCTCGGCCAGCTCGCGGCGGGCGGCGGTGTCGAGATCCTCGCGCGCTCCGACGAAGCCGCCCGGCAGCGCCCATTTTCCCCGGTACGGGTGTGCGCCGCGACGGATGAGCAGGGCGCACAGTTGCCCCTGCCGGACGGTCAGCACAACAAGGTCGACGGTGACCGCGACAGCCGGAAAGGCGTGCGGGTCGTACGCGGCGAGGAACGCACGTTCGTCGGCGTCAGCGGTCACGCCGCCAGTATACTCAGAATGAGTTGTATCAAGACTCAATATGAGTCATGATGCTCGCATGTCGTGGACGGAGATCGCCGGGTTCCTGACCGGTGCGGTGTCGGTGTGGCTGTACGTGCGACAGAACGTGTGGGCCTGGCCGGTCGGCATCGCCAACAGCGTCTTCTGGCTGGTGCTGTTCTGGACGTCGCGGCTGTACCTGGACGCCGGCCTGCAGCTGGTATACATCGGACTCGGTGTGGCCGGCTGGTACTGGTGGCTGCGTGGCGGCGAACGCCCCGGCGAGCTTCCGGTGACCCGCACCCGCCGTGGCGAGGCGTTGACGCTGGCGGCGGTCGCGATGGCCGGCACGCTGGCATTGTGGTGGGCGATGGTCGCGGCCGCCGATGCGCTGCCGTTGCCGGACGCGGCCACCACGGTGGTGTCGCTGATCGCCCAATACATGCTGACCCGCAAGCTGCTCGGCAACTGGTGGTGCTGGATCGCCGTTGATCTGGCCTACATAGTCATGTACGCGAGCCAGCAACTGTATCTGACCGCCGCACTGCAGCCGCTGTTCATCGCCATGTGCGTGGCCGGATGGCGGCGTTGGCGGGCCAGCCTGGGCAACGCGACGTTGACCGCCGATGTGGCTCCGGTGGTGGCCCAGTGAGCGTCGGGGTGGTGATCGGAAAGTTCCTGCCGCCGCACCGGGGCCATTCGTACCTGATCGAGAGCGCCTGCGCGGGGGCGGATCGGGTCGTGGTCATCGTGTGCGCCGGGCGGGACGACCCGATCCCGGCCGAGATCCGCGCCGGCATGCTCCGGGAGCTGCACCCGCAGACCACCGTCCTGGCCACGACCGATGACATTCCCGCCGACTGCGGGGAGGCTACATCCAAGGCGTGGGCGGCGCGCACTGTCGACCTGCTCGGCGGTGCCGGCCCGGATGTGGTGTTCAGCTCCGAGGAGTACGGCCCGCGGTATGCGGCCTTCATGGGCGCCCGGCACGTCAGCGTGGATCCCGGGCGGCGCCGGTTCCCCATCTCGGGCACCGCGGTACGCGCCGACCCGTGGACGCGCGCGCCGTTCCTGGCGCCGGTCGTGCGCGCCTGGTACGTGCGACGCGTCTGCATCCTGGGCGCCGAGTCGACCGGGACCACCACTCTCGCCCGTGACCTGGCCGCACACTACGGCTGCGCATGGGTTCCCGAGTACGGGCGTACCTTCTGCGAGCACCGCATGGGGAAGTCGGCGACCATCGACTGGCGTACCGACGACTTCTTGCACATCGCCCGGCGGCAGCAGGCCGACGAGGACGCCGCGGCCCGCCGCGGCGGCCGGCTACTGGTCTGCGACACCGACGCTCTCGCCACGTCGATCTGGCATGAGCGCTATCTCGCGGCCCGATCGCCCGAGGTCGAGCGGTTGGCCTCCGCGCGTTCATACGCGCTGTATGTCCTCACCGGCGACGACATCCCGTTCGTGCAGGACGGCACCCGCGACGGCGAGCACATTCGAAGCTGGATGACCGGCCGGTTCCGGGAGGCACTGGCAGCCCGCGCGGAGCCCTGGACCGAGGTGCGGGGCAGCCGGAACGAACGTCTCGCCGCGGCCACCGCCCGCATCGACCGCCTGCTGGCCCAACCGATAGGAGACCGATGACACCCGACCAGCGCCTCGCCGAGCTGCGGGCGGCCGAAGCCGCCGGGCGGCCCCTCGATCTGCTGCCGTTCTGGGGGCACCGACCGACCCGTACCGGCGTGATCGGCAAGGGGTGCCTGAGCCAATGGTGGCCGGTGACGTTCACGGTCGACAGCGTGTCCTACCCGAGCGCCGAGCATTGGATGATGGCCGGGAAGGCTCGGCTGTTCGGAGACGAGGAGGGGTTGGCCGCCGTGCTGCGCGCCGAGAGTCCCGACGCGGCGAAGGCCGCCGGTCGCAAGGTTTGCGGCTTCGACGAAAAGCGCTGGGCCGCGGCGCGCTACGACCTCGTCGTGGCCGGCAACCTCGCCAAGTTCGGCCAGCACCCGGACCTGCGCGGTTTCCTGCTGTCCACGGGCGAGAAGGTACTCGTTGAGGCCAGCCCGTACGACCGGATCTGGGGTATCGGCATGGCCGCCACCAACGCGGACGTCGCGAGCCCGTCGGCATGGCGGGGGCTCAACCTGCTCGGCTTCGCTCTCATGGAGGTACGGGAAAGGCTGTGAACGCACTCAACCAGCGCCTGCGGGAGATCGCCGCCGAAACGATCACGATCGTCGGCCAGGGCGGCTACCGGGCGGCGTCCGGCGCGTGGGTGGACATCGCCGATGCGGTCGGCAATGCCGTGGCGGGCACCCGCCTGCACCTGCCTGACGAACCGTTGCCCGGCACGGGTGCCGCGAACCCGGCTCGCTTGGTCGAGGTCACCACCGAGTCGACCCTCGCCGCGGCGCGGCGGCTCGGCGACGGAACGGCCGCGCTCGTGTTCGCCTCCGCCCGCAACCCGGGCGGAGGGTTCCGCACCGGCGCCCGGGCGCAGGAGGAGGACATCGCCCGCTGTTCCGCCCTGCATGCCTGCCTGGACACCGTCCCGGCGTTCTACGCTCACCACCGGGCCGAGCCGGACCTGCGCTACAGCGACCGGATCATCTACTCCCCGCACGTCCCGGTATTCCGCGACGACACCGGCCGCCTGCTCGACCGCCCGCACCACGCGGCTTTGATCACCGCCGCGGCACCCAACCTGCGCGCGGTCGTCCAGAACCAGCCGGACCTGGCTGGCACGATCCCCGCCGTGCTGGCCGGCCGGACGGTACGCGTACTGGAGGTCGCCGCCGCGCACGGAAACCGCCGGCTGGTCCTCGGCGCCTGGGGCTGCGGCGTATTCGGCAACGACCCCCACGTCGTCGCGCAGGCGTTCGCGGTCGCATTGGATCGGGTCGATCGCTTCGACCACGTGGTGTTCGCCGTGCTCGACCGGGCACCCGCAACGCCCACCCACCGTGCGTTCGCCGACGCTTTCCGGCCCGCGTAGCGGCGTGATGGCCGCAACATGTTCATGCCACGGTGCCGGTCTACTGCTTTGCTGGTAAAGCCAGGTCTTGTGGCGGACTCGACATGAGAACCGTGCAGGTCGCGCCCGCGACGCCCACGTGAGAGGCGGTCATCCCATGCGTCCAGACATCATCCCGGGCGGCATCTTTCCCGATTACGCTCTGCCTGACCACACCGAAACCGTCCGCACGCTCAGCCAGCTCCAGGGCGACGATCCGATGATCCTCATGCTGTCGCGCGGCCACTTCTGCCCGAAAGAGCACCAGCAGCACCTCGAGTTGGCGGCGTTCCAATCGAAGGTCGCAGTGGCCTACACCCAGATGGTCACGATCTCGACCGACGAGCATCACGTGCTGCAGGAGTTCCGCGCGTCGGTCGGCGCCCGGTGGACCTTCCTCTCCGACCCCGGGCGGACGATCCAGAGGGACCTCGACATCCAGGAGTACACCGACCCGGAGCACGATCCGATGATCCCGCATACGCTCGTGCTCAAGCCGGGACTGGTCGTCCACAGCATTTACAACGGCTACTGGTTCTGGGGTCGCCCGTCGGTCTACGACCTCTGGCGCGACTTGCGCGTGGCGACCAGCGAGATCCGCCCGGACTGGGATCTGAGCACGCCGGGGCTCCGCGAGGCTTGGGACGCGGGCGACTGGTCGCAGTTTCACGGATGGGACAGGCGGTCCGGTGAGCCCTCCGCCGCGAGGTGATGGAGCACCGAAGCGATACGGCCCACGGGTCCGGGACGTACCGGTCAAGGACCGGCACGTCCCGGAGAAGCGGATCATCGGTAAACGTGCACCCGTTCCCCGAAGTACAGCGTTGACCACAAGCGGTTCATCGCGGAGATGGTCACCCGCACACACCCGTGGCTGGCCGAATAGGTCGGTACGGAATTGGAACCGTGAATGGCGTATCCGCGGTAGAAGTAATTAGGCCGCCACAGCAGTCCGAGGTCGCTCTGCCGCCAGCCGTCGATCCGGCGGGTGATCGAGAAGTTTCCGGTGGGGGTCCGGGTGGAGGACTTTCCGGGCGAGGCGTCGACAATCCGGGTGACCGTGCCGGCCTTGGTCAGATAGAGCACCCGCTTGGTGAGGTTGATCTCCACCGCGGCTGAGCTGTGATAGTAACGGGCCTTCGGCCGGTAGGGGCTGGCGAGCCTGCTCCACGTGGTCGGCCCGACGACGCCGTCCACGCCGATGCCCTGCACCTTCTGGAACGCGTAGACCCCGTGCAGGGTGTTGTAGCCGAAGACGCCGTCCACCGAGCCGATGTCGTAGCGCAGTGCGATCAGCCGTTGTTGCAGATATGTCACCGCGGACCCGCGAGAGCCGTACTTGATCGTGGGCCGAACGGCGACCGCCGCGGCGCCGACCGGCCGGCTCGCCGTCGCAGGCGCCGCGGCGGCGGGCCCGGCCAGGGTCGATAGGGCGGCGACGACGGTGAGCAGGACGAGCGAGAGGTGTGTGGGCAGGCGTGCGATCCTGCTGCCCTTGGAGTGCATGACGACCATCTCCTCAGATATCGAAGATGCTGTCTCTACGAGTGTGCTCGGACGCGTCAACCTGCCGCAGGGGATGACGCGCTGTCTCTTATACACATCTGACGCTGCCGACGAGGTCGTGCCAGTGTAGTTCTCG
>JBKOWB010000387.1:0-3270 GCA_046724195.1 Actinomycetota bacterium | reverse complement strand
CGAGGGCCACGAGGGCATGCGAAAGGGGATGCAGTGATGGCGTACCTGATCAAGGGCGTGTCGGTCCTCGGCGGCGAGCCGACCGATCTGCTGATCCGCGACGGACATATCGCCGGGGGCGACGCCGGCACGGCCGACGTCATCGACGCCGCCGGCCTCGTGGCGCTGCCGGGACTGGTCGACCTGCACACCCATCTGCGCGAGCCCGGCCGCGAGGACGCCGAGACGGTCGAGACCGGCTCGCGCGCCGCGGCGGTCGGCGGCTACACCGCGGTCTGCGCGATGGCCAACACCTCGCCGGTTGCGGACACTGCCGGCGTGGTCGAGCAGGTCTGGCGGCTGGGCCGCGAGGCGGGGCTGGTCGACGTGCAGCCGATCGGCGCGGTGACGGTCGGCCTGGCCGGTAAGCAGCTTGCGGAGCTGGGCGCGATGGCGACCTCGGCGGCACAGGTGCGGATCTTCTCCGACGACGGCTACTGCGTCGCGGACCCGCGGCTGATGCGGCGGGCGCTGGAGTACGTCAAGGCGTTCGACGGGATCATCGCGCAGCACGCAGAGGAGCCACGGCTCACCGAGGGCGCGCAGATGCACGAGGGCGAGGTTTCGACGCGGCTCGGCCTCACCGGCTGGCCCGCGGTCGCCGAGGAGGCGATCATCGCCCGTGACGTGCTCCTGGCGGAGCACGTCGGCAGCCGTCTGCACGTCTGCCACGTCTCGACCGCCGGGTCCGTCGAGGTCCTGCGCCAGGCCAAGGCCCGAGGGGTACGGGTGACCGCCGAGGTCACGCCGCACCATCTGCTGCTCACCGACGAACTGGCGGCCAGTTACGACCCGGTCTACAAGGTGAACCCGCCGCTGCGCACGGCCGCCGACGTGGCCGCGCTCCGGCAGGCACTGATCGAGGGGGTGATCGACATCGTCGCCACCGACCACGCACCCCATGCCGTGGAGGACAAGGAGTGCGAGTGGGCGTATGCCCGGCCCGGCATGGTCGGGCTGGAGACGGCGCTACCGGTCGTGCTGTCGGTGCTCGGTGAGCGGTGGGATCTCATCGCCGAGCGGATGTCCCGCGCCCCGGCCCGGATCGCCGGGCTGACCGGGCACGGTAACGATCTCGCGGCCGGCGCGCCGGCCAACCTCACGCTGGTGGACCCGGCCGCCCGGCGCGCCGTCGACCCGGCCGGGCTGGCCAGCCGCAGCCGCAACACCCCCTACGCGGGCACCACCCTGCCGGGTCGCGTCGTCGCCACCTTCCTTCGGGGCGAGCCGACCGTCCTGGACGGGAAGGCGACCAGATGACCCGGCCGGCGATCCTGGTCCTCGAGGACGGGCGCACGTTCCGCGGCTCCGCGTACGGCGCCATCGGCGAGACGTTCGGCGAGGCCGTGTTCACCACCGGCATGACCGGCTACCAGGAGACGATCACCGACCCGTCGTACCACAAGCAGGTCGTCGTGCAGACGGCCCCGCATATCGGTAACACCGGCGTCAACGACGAGGACGACGAGTCGGACCGGATATGGGTCGCGGGTTACGTCGTGCGCGATCCGGCCCGGCGGCCGTCGAACTGGCGCTCCACCGGATCCCTGTCGGACCGGCTGGCGGTTGAGGGAATCGTCGGAATTTCCGGAATTGATACCCGGGCGCTCACGCGGCACCTCCGTTCACGCGGCGCCATGCGAGTCGGCATTTCGTCCGTTTCCTCCGATCCGGACGAGTTGCGCGGGCGAGTTCTGGCGCAACCGCAGATGCTCGGTGCTGATCTGTCCGCTGAGGTAACAACCCCCTCGGTCTACCGCGTTGACGCGGTCGGCGAGCACCGCTACACGGTCGCGGCGCTCGACCTGGGGATCAAGCGCAACGTGTCCCGGCGGCTCGCTCAGCGCGGCGTGACCACGCACATCATGCCGGCGAACTCGTCGGTGGAGGACCTGTTGGCGGTCAACCCGGACGCGGTGTTCTTTTCGCCCGGGCCGGGTGACCCGGCCACGGCCGACCACGCCGTCGGGCTCGCCCGGGAAGTCATGCGCCGCCGGGTACCGCTGTTCGGCATCTGTTTCGGCAGCCAGATCCTGGGCCGGGCACTCGGCTTCGGCACGTACAAGCTGGGGTACGGCCACCGCGGCATCAACCAGCCGGTGCTCGACCGGTCCACCGGCAAGGTCGAGGTGACCAGCCACAATCACGGCTTCGCGGTGGACGCCCCGGTCGGCGACGTGATCGACACCGACTTCGGCGGGGTCGAGGTTTCCCATGTCTGCCTCAACGACGGCGTGGTCGAGGGGCTGCGGGCGCGGGACATCCCCGCGTTCACCGTGCAGTACCACCCCGAGGCGGCCGCCGGCCCGCATGACGCGGACTACCTGTTCGATCGTTTCGTGGAACTTGTGGAACGAAAAGGCCGATCCAGCGTCGAGCTCGTCGAAGGGCAGCCGCATGCCGAAGCGCTCTGATCTGCACCACGTCCTGGTGATCGGCTCCGGGCCGATCGTCATCGGGCAGGCCTGCGAGTTCGACTACTCCGGCACCCAGGCCTGCCGGGTGCTGCGCGCCGAGGGCCTGCGCGTCTCCCTGGTCAACTCCAACCCGGCGACGATCATGACCGACCCGGAGTTCGCGGACGCCACGTACGTGGAGCCGATCACGCCGGAGTTCGTCGAGCTGGTGATCGCCCGCGAGCGTCCGGACGCCATCCTGCCCACGCTCGGCGGGCAGACCGCCCTGAACACCGCGGTCGCGCTGCACTCCAACGGCGTCCTGGACAAGTACGGCGTTGAGCTGATCGGCGCCAACATCGACGCGATCCGCCGCGGCGAGGACCGGCAGCTGTTCAAGGACATCGTCGCCCGCGCCGGTGGCGAGACGCCGCGGTCGCGGGTCTGCCAGTCGATGGACGCGGTACGAGCGAGCGTCGCCGAGCTGGGCCTGCCGGTGGTGATCCGGCCCTCGTTCACCATGGGCGGCCTCGGCTCGGGCATGGCGCACACCCTGCCCGACCTGGAGCGGATCGCCGGCGCGGGGCTCGCCGCCTCGCCGGTGCACGAGGTCCTCATCGAGGAGAGCGTGCTCGGCTGGAAGGAGTACGAACTTGAGCTGATGCGCGACCGCAAGGACAACGTGGTCGTGGTCTGCTCGATCGAGAACGTCGACCCGATGGGTGTGCACACCGGCGACAGCGTCACCGTCGCGCCCGCCATGACCCTGACCGACCGCGAGTACCAGCGGATGCGCGACGTCGGCATCGCGGTGCTGCGCGAGGTCGGCGTGGAC
>JBKOWB010000394.1:0-4029 GCA_046724195.1 Actinomycetota bacterium | reverse complement strand
GTCCTGCAGGTTCTGGTCCTGGGTGTACGCGTGGATCGTGGTCATCAGACCCTTCTCGATCCCGATCGCGTCGTGCAACGCCTTCGCCATCGGCGCCAGGCAGTTCGTGGTGCAGGAAGCATTGGAGATGATGTTGTGCTTCGCCGGGTCGTACGTGTTGTCGTTCACGCCCATGACGATGGTGACGTCCTCGTTCTTCGCCGGCGCCGAGATGATGACCTTCCTGGCGCCGTTGTCGAGGTGCACCTTGGCCTTGTTGGCGTCGGTGAAGAGGCCGGTCGACTCGATGACGATGTCCGCGCCCAGGTCACCCCAGGCGAGGTTGGCCGGGTCACGCTCGGCGAACGCCTTGAACGTGTTGCCACCCACGGTGATCTCGTCCGCGGTCGCCTTCACCTCGTGCGGCAGGCGGCCCAGGATGCTGTCGTACTTCAGCAGGTGGGCGAGCGTGGTGTTGTCGGTCAGGTCGTTGACGCCGACGAGCTGGATGTCCGCGCCGGAAGCGAGCACCGCCCGGTAGAAGTTACGGCCGATACGGCCGAAGCCGTTGATCCCTACCCGGATGGTCACAGGTCCGATCTCCTCGTTTCGGTCCGCCGGGTTAACGACCGGCGGAGGAGTGTGGTGCCGACCTTGTCTTCGAAGGCGGCGATGTCGTCCCGGCCGCCACGGTCGTCAGACGAGGTTCGCGGCGCGGCCGGCCATACTGCCGGCACCGTCGCCGTCGGTCCGACCATATCCGAGCCGGCCGACGCCCTGTCCCCGGGGTACTTCCGCAGCAGATCTTGGAGCGCCGCGGCCCTCCTGGGGGCCGGTTCCTTCCAAGATCGGGTGACGGTCAGCAGGCCATCATTTCCGGGGTGACCGCCGCCTCCGTGTCGGGGATGCCGAGGTCGCGGGCGCGCTTGTCGGCCAGGGCGAGTAGCCGGCGGATGCGGCCCGCGATGGCGTCCTTGGTGAGCGGCGGGTCGGCCAGGGCGCCCAGTTCCTCCAGCGACGCCTGGCGGTGTTCGAGGCGGAGCTGTCCGGCGGAGGTGAGGTGATTGGGGGCCTCGTCGGCGAGGATCTCCAGGGCGCGCGTGACCCGGGCGGCCGCGGCCACGGCGGCCCGAGCGGAGCGGCGCAGATTGGCGTCGTCGAAGTTGGCGAGCCGGTTGGCCGTCGCGCGGACCTCCCGTCGTACCCTCCGCTCCTCCCAGGCCAGCACGCTGGCATGCGCGCCGATGCGGGTGAGCAGCGCGGCGATCGCGTCGCCGTCCTTGATCACCACGCGGTCGACGCCGCGCACCTCCCGCTCCTTGGCGGAGATGCCGATTCGCCGCGCGGCGCCGCGCAGCGCGAGCGCCGCCTCCGGGCCCGGACAGGTGATCTCGAGTGCACTGGAGCGGCCCGGCTCGGTCAGCGAGCCGTGCGCCATAAAGGCGCCGCGCCACGCGGCGACCGCGCAGCAGACGTTGGCGGAGACGACGTGCGGCGGCAGCCCCCGCACCGGACGGCCGCGGACGTCCAGCAGGCCGGTCTGCCGGGCCAGCGCCTCGCCGTCCTTGACGATCCGCACGATGTAGTGGCTGCCCTTACGAAGGCCGCCCGAGGCGAGCACATGCACTTCGCTGGGGTAGCCGTACACCTCGGCGATCTCGCGGCGCAGCCGCCGCGCGACGGAGCCCGTATCGAGCTCGGCCTCGACCACGACGCGGCCCGACACGATGTGCAACCCACCGGCGAAGCGCAGCAGCGCGGCCATCTCCGCCCGGCGGCAGCAGGGCTTGGGCACGTCGACCCGGCTCAGCTCGTCCTTGACCGCTGCCGTCATCGCCATCGTGTGTCACCTCATGGGCCGGATCTTGTGCTTAACGAACGTCGCCCAGGACAGGCACCAGTGCAACGCCCAACGACTCAGGATCATGCCTCGGGCTGCCGTCCGCAACGGCCAACGGTGCCAGAACCAGACGAGCGCCCAGTTCGGCGGCCGCACGGTGGACCGGTTCGGGTTCGCCCACCCACTTGGCATCCGCCAGAACGGCGTCGACGTGGAGCTCGGGGAGGTACCAGTGCAGGGCGGCCAGATGGTCGGCGACCGACAGGCCGGCGGTCTCGTTGTCGGTGGCCAGGTTGAGGGTGACCAGCCGGCGGGCGGGGCTGGCCACGATGGCGGCGGCCAGCTCGGGCACCAGCAGATGCGGCAGCACGCTCGTGTACCAGCTGCCCGGCCCGAAGATCAGCCAGTCGGCCTCGGCTATCGCCGACCGCACCGCGGGACAGGTGGGCGGGGACGCGGGCGTCAAGCGTACGGCCTCGACGTGACCGAGGGTGACCGCGACCGCATGTTGCCCGCGGACCGTCACCGTCTCATCCGGCCGCTTGGGGTCGCCGCCCCTCACGTCGGCCTCGATCTCGATGGCGTGCCGGGCCATGGGCAGCACCCGACCCTTCGCGCCGACCATGGCACCCGCCTGCTCGAGCGCCGCGACCGGGTCGCCGAGCAGCTCCATGAGACCGAGTAGCAGGAGGTTGCCGACCGCATGCCCGGTCAGCGGGTCGGGGTCGCCGACGGCGGCGAAACGGTACTGCAGCAAGGCCGCCGTCCGCTGTTGGATGGGGTCGTCGCCGGCGAGCGCCGCGAGGGCCTGGCGGAGGTCGCCGGGCGGCAGCAGGGCGTCCCGCTCCTCGCGGAGGCGGCCGCTGGAACCACCGTCGTCGCCGACCGTGACGACCGCCGTGATGTCCACGTCGAGCGCGGGCGCGCAGCGACGCAGACCCCGAAGTGACGCGCTCAGACCGTGCCCACCGCCAAACGCGACCACCTTGAGCGGCGCGCCCCGGCCGGCGACGTAGCGCTGGCGTGCGGCCCGATCGTCGCTCCGCGCCGACCCGCCCCCGCCGGCGGCGTCGCGCTGGGATGCGGCCGGATCGGTGCGTGGCCTCGAGGCCTCGGCCGCCGTCACTCCCGCCCCAGGTCGCGGTGCGAGGCGTGGGCGGAGAGCCGCAGGTCGCGTAGCCGGGCGGTGAGCTCCTCGGCGATCGCGACGCTGCGGTGCTTGCCGCCGGTGCAGCCGATGGCGACGGTCAGGTAGCGCTTGCCCTCACGTTCGAAGCCGGGCGCGGTCGACGCGATGAGCGACGCGTATGTCCCCACGAACTCCCCGGCGCCCTCCTGGCCCAGGACGTAGCCGCTGACGGACTCGTCGAGCCCGGTGTGGTCGCGCAACTCCGGCACCCAGAACGGGTTGGGCAGGAAGCGGGCGTCCAGGACGTAGTCGGCGTCGGGCGGGAGGCCGTACTTGAAACCGAACGACAGCACGGTGATCCGCAGCTTGCGGGCGTCCTCGCCGCCGAACAGCTCCTCGACACGGCGGCGCAGTTGGTTGACGTTGAGGTGGCTGGTGTCGATGATCACGTCGGACTGTTCGCGCGCCTCCTCGAGCAGCTTGCGCTCGGCGGCGATGCCGTCGGCGAGCCGGCCGTCGCCTTGCAGCGGGTGCGAGCGCCGCACCGACTCGAAACGGCGGATCAACACCTCGTCGTCGGCGTCGACGAACACCACCCGGGGTGAGAACCCGCGGTCCCTGAGCGCGCGTACGGCCCCGGCGAGGTCGGTGGAGAACGCACGGCTGCGCACGTCTAGGACCATGGCCGTACGCCGGGCCGAGCCACCCGCCTGGAACGCGAGCTGCGCCATGTCGAGCATGAGCGCCTGTGGCAGGTTGTCGACGACGTAGAAACCCACGTTCTCGAGTGCACGGGCGACGGTGCTGCGCCCGCCGCCGGACACCCCGGTCACGACCACGAGGTCGGTGTCCACCTCGTCGGGCGGCGGCATGTCCGGCATGAACTCCGGCATGGACTCGGTCACGCCATTCCTCTCTCCGGCATGCCCTCGCTGCGCTCGGTGCGACCGGTCATGCCATCCCTCCTGCGCCGCCTCCGCACCCCGTCGGGCGGCCCCTGCATCCTAGGCCGACGGTGCGCGGCCACACGGGCCGACGTCGCCTGCCGCACCCGATCAAGGGGACGCCGCAGGCTCGCCCG
>JBKOWB010000143.1:0-3000 GCA_046724195.1 Actinomycetota bacterium | reverse complement strand
GCGCTGACCACCCAGGACGGCATCACCGGATGGTGGACCAGCCGCGCCACCGTGCCCGGGGCCAACGTCGGGGACGTGCTGAAGATGAGCTTCCCGGAGGCCGCCTTCACCTGGGACATGCGCGTCGACAAGGCCGACGCGCCGGCCGTGGTGGAGTGGGACTGCCTCGGTGGGCCGCCCGGCTGGGAGCGCACGCGCATCGTCTGGAGCGTCGAGGCCACCGATGCGGGGGTCGTGGTGCGGCTGGACCATACTGGCTTCCCGGCGGTGGACGACATGTTCCGGATCGTCACGGTCGGCTGGGCGCAGATGCTGCTGTCGCTGAAGCCGTACCTGGAAACCGGTATCCGTAAGCCGTTCTTCGACTTCTGACTCCGGAGCGAGGAGCCATCCGATGGCCGTTGACGTGGTGACCGAGGTGGTCATCGATCGTCCGCGTGGCCAGGTCGGCGCCTACGCCGCCGACCCGTCGAACGCGCCGCAGTGGTACGCCAACATCGAATCGGTGACATGGCGAACCGAACCGCCGATGGCCGTCGGGTCGCGGATGGACTTCGTCGCCCACTTCCTGGGCCGGCGTCTGGCGTACACCTATGAGGTCGTCGAGTGGGTGCCGGGGGTGAAGCTGGTCATGCGCACCGCGCAGGGACCGTTCCCCATGGAGACGACCTACACCTGGACCGCGATCGATGAGACGCACACCCGCATGAGGCTGCGCAACCGCGGGGAACCGGCGGGCTTCTCGAAGATCGCGGCACCGATGATGTCGGCCGCGATGCGGCGCGCCAACGTCAAGGACCTGGCGGCGATCAAACGGATCCTGGAGCGCGCGGGCACGGCCGGTTAGCCCGATCAGCGGCCCTATGTGGCGCCGGTGAAAGTCCAGCTCTTGGCCAGTTCGAGCGGTGGTGGCTCACGGGTCGGAGAGGCTAGCAGGTTGATGCTCGCGACGTGACCCCGCGGAACCGGGGGGAATCAGAACAGTGCCAGCTGCCCCGGGATGGGGTCTCGCCGGCTGCGCAGTCCGCTCCGGAAGACCCACGGCCGCAGTTCCGGCGTCAGATCCCCGCCGACCGGTGGCGGAGTGCCGCCGGTGAGGGCCCACAACGACGGTCCGAAGTTGATGCCACGAGCGGACAGGGCCGATCTCATCACGGCCAGATCCAGCGGCAGGCGCGCCGCGTCGAGGTCCGGCATCGGAAGGTCGGCCCGCATCTCCATGAGTCGGCGGTTGCGATCGACGATCTGCCGCATCGCCGCCGTGCTCAACTCTTCGGCGGCCTGATCGCCGACCAGGTCGCGGACCGCCTGGGCGTCGCCGTTGTCGAGTGCCGCCCACGCGCCGTCCACGGTGCCGAACGCCCCCAGCAGCCGGGCCGCCGTGGCGGAGCCGAAACCGCGTACGCCGTGGAGGTTGTCGGACGGGTCGCCGCGCAGCGCGGCGTAGTCCCGGTACTGCCAGGGTTGCACGCCACAGAGCTCGGCAAGCGCGGCCGCGTCGACCAGTACCGCCTCGTCGAAGCCGCCATTGCGAACCCGCAGCACCGACGTTGTCTCGTCGATGAGCGCGAAGGCGTCGCGGTCGCTGGTCATCAGGACCGATCTCCAGCCGTTGCGCCGGGCGTGCGCCGCGGAGCTGGCGAGTACATCGTCGGCTTCGTACGCGGGCGGCACGACCGTGCAGATGCCAGCCGCGCGGAGCAAGTCCGGAGCGCCGATGATCTGCTCGTCGAGATCCGCCGGCTTGTCGGGGCGATGGGCCTTGTAGCCGGAGTAGTCAGATTTGCGTGCCGAGTACTCGTGGCAGTCGAAGCCCACGAGCACCGCGTCTGGACGAAGGTGCGCCGCGGCGCGGGCCACGTACCCCACCAGACCCCTCAGCGCCCATACCGGCCGCCCGCCCTCATCCAGCAGCCCGTCCAGGAACGCGGCGTGATACGCGCGGTGGAGCAGGCTGTTGCCATCGACGACGAGCAACGAGGGAGGCGGGAGCGACACCCGCCAGCCTAGGTCGCCGGGCGCAGCAGCACGAGGGGAATCTCGCTTCTGATCAAACCAGCGGTACGCCGTTGAAGACCCCGAGCACCTCGTTGTACAGCTCGATGCCCACGCCGTTGGGATCCCGGATGTAGAGGCTGTCCTCAACGCCGCGGTCGGGCCCGAGGTAGGTCAAGCCCACCTCGTCGAATCGGCTTTTAGCAGCCGCGAACTGTTCCGCCGTCACCGAGATCGCGATGTGCTGGACGCCGCCGATGGCCTCGGAGAACGGCGGATGGTCGTGCCCCGGGAAGTCGAAGAAGCCCAGCAGGTTGCGGTTGCCGATGTCGAAGAAGAAATGGCTGGAGCCGGCGTAGTCGCGGTTCTCCACCAACTCCACCAGGGGGAAGCCGATCAGCTCCTGGTAGAACCGGATCGTCTCTTCGACATCCCGGCAGATCAGCGCTGCGTGGTGCAGCCCCCGGCCGGTGGTGGCCGGCCGCTCCGATCGCTGGTGCAGGTCCTTGTCGCGAAGCTGGGCACGGCGTTCGCGGATCGCCTCCAGCTCGCGGCCTTCCGGTTGCGGCATGGCGCTCCCTCCGGCGGGTCCTCTCCGGTGAACCTAGCGCCCGACTAAGGACGGCGTCGAGGACCCGTACCGGGACGGAAGGGCGCTCCGATGGTCAGGCCCGCGGCGGCGGCGGCGTTCGCGGCCTCCAGCAGCACGAGGCGTTCGGGCCGGCCCCGCCGGCGGGCCACCGCGACCACATCCTCGAACTCCGGCATCACCTGCAGGACGACGCCGTCCACGTGACCCACCTTGACGGCGATCGTGCCGCCGTCGACCGTGACCTCCACGAAGGCGCGATCGAGCACCACCTTGCGCCAGGGTGCCTCGCGGACGCCCAGCGTGCTGGTGTCGTGGAAGATCTGCGTCCGCAGCTTCCCCACGAGCTCCGGCCGGCACAGCACGGTCAGCGTGTGCGCGGGCCGTCCCTTCTTCATGACGATCGGCACGAGCCA
>JBKOWB010000084.1:0-3690 GCA_046724195.1 Actinomycetota bacterium | reverse complement strand
CACCGGCACCATGCCGGTCGACGCCGGCGAGGTCTGGTTCGCGGGCAAGCGGATCGACAAGCTGGCGCCGTGGTCCCGCGGCCACCTCGGGCTCGGCCGTACCTTCCAGGTGACCCGGCTGTTCAAGGACATGACCGTGCTACAGAACGTCGTCGCCCCGCTGCCGGACGGCAAGGCGCGCACGATGTTCGCCGACGCGGTCAGCGGTGCCGAGGCCGAGCGGGCCAAGGAGCTGCTCGACATCGTCGGCCTCGGCCGGTTCGCCGCCCAGCGGGCCGGGACCCTGTCGTACGGCCAGCAGAAGCTTGTCGAGCTCGCCCAGGTGCTGATGCTGGAGCCCAAGCTGATCCTGCTCGACGAGCCGGCCGGCGGCGTCAACCCGAGCCTGCTGGGCCGGCTCACCGAGGTGATCCGGGAGCTGAACGCGGGTGGCGTCACGTTCCTGGTGGTCGAGCACAACATCCCGATGGTCCTGGACCTGTGCGATCCGGTCGTGGTGTTCGCCCGCGGCCGGGCGATCGCGCAGGGACCGCCGCAGCGGATCCGGCACGACCCGGTAGTGCTCGACGCGTACCTGGGCGACGACTGGCGGCCGGAGTCGACGCCGGAAGAGGCCGCGGCGGCCGCGCGGGCCGAGGCGCACGCGGCCGAGACCCTCACTCCGGAAAGGGGCTGATCGGCGTGCTCACGCTCACCGGCGTCACGGCCGGCTACGGCGGCGGCAACGTCCTGCAGGGCGTCGACCTGCACTGCGACGCCAAGACCGTGACATGCGTGGTCGGCCCGAACGGCGCCGGCAAGTCCACCGTGCTCAAGGTGATCAGCGGCCTGCTCCGTTGCCGCAGCGGCGCCATCGAGATGGCCGGCACCCGCACCGACGGCCTGGAGCCGGACGAGATCCTCAAGCTCGGCATCACCCAGGTGCCGCAGAGTCAGGCACTCTTCCCGCAGATGACCGTACGGGAGAATGTCCTGCTGGGCGGGTTTTTGATCCGCCGCAACCGCAAGCTGCTCGCGGAGCGCTACGACGCGGTCCGCGCGCGCATACCCATCGTGGCGGAGCGGGCCGGCGATACGGCCGGCAACCTCTCCGGCGGGCAGCGTCGCATGGTCGAGATCGCCCGCTGCCTGATGCTGGACCCCAAGCTGCTGCTGCTGGACGAGCCGTCGCTGGGTCTGGACCCGCGGAGCCTGGCCGGCGTGGCCGAGCTCATCCAGAGCCTCAACGCCGGCGGGACCACGGTCCTGCTGGTCGAGCAGAACGTCCGGCTGGGCCTCGGCCTCGCCACGCACGGCGTCGTGATGGAGGGCGGCAAGGTACGGCTCACCGGCACCGCCGCCGAGGTTCGCGACCACCCCGAGATGGCGTCGCTGTACCTAGGCGGCGCCGCGCCCGCCGTGGCCAACTGACCGCTTCGAACCTCATTGGGGAGACAGAAACATGGCAGACAACGACCTCACCGTCGGCTGGATCGGCGCGGGCCGGATGGGTGCCGCCATGGCGATCCGGCTGGCCCGGGCTGGTCTGGCTCCGACGGTCTGGAACCGGACCCGATCCAAGGCCGAGGCGACCGTCGAGCACGGCTGTTCCGTCGCCGACGAGGTGGCCGACCTGCGCGACCGCGACGTCGTCTTCACGATGGTCTCCACCCCCGCCGACCTCGAGCAGGTGCTGCTGGGCCCGAACGGCCTGCTGGTGGACCCCGATCACCTGCCCGGCGTCGTGGTGGACTGCTCCACGGTGTCGACCGAGTCGTCGGAGCGGATCCGGCAGGCCTGCGGGGAACGGGGCGTGCAGTTCCTCGCGGCGCCGGTCAGCGGGAACGGCAAGGTGGTCAAGGCCGGTGGGCTCAGCCTCGTCGTCTCCGGTCCCGAGGACGCGTTCCGCAAGGTCGAGCACCTGCTGCGGCACATCGGCAAGTCGGTGACCTATGTCGGCGACGGCGACGTAGCCCGGCTCGTGAAGATCTGCCACAACCTCATGCTCGGCGTCGTCACCCAATGCCTGGCCGAGATCACCGTGCTGGCCGAGAAGGGCGGCGTGTCCCGGGCCGCCTTCCTCGAGTTCCTCAACGGCAGCGTGATGGGGTCGGTATTCACCCGGTACAAGTCGCCCGCGTTCGTCCACCTCGACTACACGCCCACCTTCACGCCGATCCTGCTCCGCAAGGACTTCGACCTGGGCCTGGCCGCCGCACACGAGCTGAACGTGCCGATGCCGGTGGCGGCGCTCACCGCCCAGCTCGTCCAGCAGACGGTCAGCAGCGGCCGGGTCACCGAAGACTTCGCCATCCTGCTCGACCAGCAGGCGGCGGCCTCGGGTCTGTCGCTCAAGCCGGAGGACACGCCGGTGGACGATGGGCTCTCATCATGAGCCGCCCGCTTGCCGCCCCCGGCCACATGGCGGTCGACTTCGAGGAGCGAGTCGACTTCGACCGGCTCCGCCGCTACCGCCTCGAGCGCGCCCGCAAGGCTCTGGCCGGTTCCGAGTGCGGCGCCTTCCTGCTGTTCGACTTCTACAACATCCGCTACACGACGCAGACCTGGATCGGCGGCGCGCTCGGCGACAAGATGACCCGGTACGCGCTGCTCACCCGCGACACCGGACCCACGCTGTGGGACTTCGGCTCCGCCGCCCGCCACCACAAGCTGTACGCCCCCTGGCTGGACCCCGCGGACAGCCGCGCCGGGATGCTCGGCATGCGCGGCGCGATCGCCCCGACCGTCGGCCTCATGGAGTCCGCCGTCCGTGAGATCAAGGGAATGCTCGTCGACGCCGGCGTCGCGGACCAGCCGGTCGGCGTCGACATCGTGGAACCGCCGTTCCTCTTCGAGATGCAGCGGCAGGGCCTCACGGTCGTCGACGCTCAGCAGCTCATGCTGGACGCCCGGGTGATCAAATCGCACGACGAGATCATCCTGCTGAACCAGGCGGCGGCCATGGTCGACGGCGTCTACCAGGACATCGTGGACGTGCTCAAGCCCGGCATCCGGGAGAACGAGATCGTCGCGCTGGCCAACAAGCGGCTCTACGAGATGGGCTCCGACCAGGTCGAGGCGATCAACGCGGTGTCGGGTGAGCGGTGCAATCCGCATCCGCACAACTTCTCCGACCGGCTGATCCGCCCGGGCGATCAGGCGTTCTTCGACATCATCCACTCCTTCAACGGGTACCGGACGTGCTACTACCGCACGTTCGGCGTGGGTAGCTCGACGCCGAGCCAGCGGGACGCGTATACCAAGGCGAGGGAGTGGATGGACGCCGCGATCGCCGCGGTCCGGCCCGGAGCCGGCACGAACGAGATCGCCGCGGTGTGGCCGGCCGCGACGGACTTCGGCTTCGAGAACGAGATGGCCGCGTTCGGCCTGCAGTTCGGCCACGGCCTGGGGCTCGGGCTGCACGAGCGGCCGATCATCTCCCGGCTCAATAGCATGAAGGAGCCGGTCGAGTTACAGGTCGGCATGGTGTTCGCGCTGGAGACGTACTGCCCGGCGAGCGATGGTTTCTCGGCGGCGCGGATCGAGGAGGAGGTCGTCGTGACGCCCGAAGGCCCGCGCATCCTCACTCTGTTCCCCGCCCAGGATCTGGTCGTCGCCAACCCGTACTAGGAGGGTCAGATGGAGACCGAGCTTTTTGTCGGCGGCAAGTGGGTCCCGGCTTCGTCGGGCGCCCGGTTCGACGTGCTGGAC
>JBKOWB010000144.1:0-9029 GCA_046724195.1 Actinomycetota bacterium | reverse complement strand
CGGCCGCCCAGTCGGCGCCCGACGTGGAGGTCGCGGCGGTGGGCGCATCCCAGGCGGGACCATTTCCTGGGTACGGGGTGTCGTTGCCGGTGGCAGCGTCGGCGTCCGCCAAGCTCCGGGGCCGCACCGCGTCGGCCGTACCGTTCTGGCGCCGATAAGCGGCGTACGGGTCCGGCTCGCGGTATGGGTCCGGCTCCCCCTGGCCGGCCACGCCGTAGTACGGCGCCGGCGCGTCACGGTCGGACGACCGGTCGCTGGAGGAGGCGTACCCGCCTCGGGGATCGAGGTACGACATCAGACCTCGAGCAACTCGGCTTCCTTGTGCTTGACCAGCTCATCGACTGCGGACACGTACCGGTGCGTCACGTCATCGAGCTCCCTCTCGGCGCGGCGGCCCTCATCCTCGCCGGCCTCGCCGTCCTTGACGAGGCGGTCCAGCTGCTCCTTCGCCTTGCGCCGGACGTTGCGGATGGCGACTCGGCCCTCCTCGGCCTTGTGACGCGCTACCTTGATCATCTCGCGACGCCGTTCCTCGGTCATCTGGGGGAGGTGGATGCGCAGCTGGGTGCCCTCGTTGTTGGGGTTCACGCCGAGGTCCGAGTCGCGGATCGCCCGCTCGATCGCGCCGAGTTGGGTCGCGTCGTACGGCTTGACGATCACCATGCGGGGCTCGGGGACGCCGATGGAGGCCATCTGCGTCACGGGGGTGGGTGCGCCGTAGTAGTCGATGAGGATCTTGGAGAACATCGCCGGCGTCGCGCGACCCGTACGGATCGCGGCGAACTCCTCCTTGGCGTGCTCGACCGCGCCTTCCATTCTTTCTTCGGCCTCGAAGAGGGTCTCCTCGATCACCTGCTCCGTCGCCTCCTCGCTCTACTGGTGTTTCCGGTGGTGGATATGGCGATCACGCGGTGATCAACGTACCGATCTTGTCGCCGCTGACAGCGCGGATGATGGTGTCGTCTCCCTCGGCGCCGAAGACAAGCATCGGAAGGTTGTTCTCCTCGCACAGGCTGTACGCGGCCGGGTCGGCCACGCGCAGCCCTTGCTTGATCATCTCGGCGAACGTGATGGTGTCCAGCTTGCGGGCCGTGGGATCGGTACGCGGGTCGGCGGTGTAGACGCCGTCGACGCCGTTCTTACTCATAAGCACGATGTCGGCGTGGATCTCGAGGGCCCGCTGAGCGGTCACCGTGTCGGTGGAGAAGTACGGCATCCCGGCGCCGGCGCCGAAGATGACGACCCGGCCCTTCTCGAGGTGCCGGATCGCGCGCAGCGGGATGTACGGCTCGGCGACCTGGGCCATCGTGATCGCGGTCTGCACCCGCGTCTCGATGCCCTCCTTCTCCAGGAAATCCTGCAGGGCGAGGCAGTTCATGACCGTACCGAGCATGCCCATGTAGTCAGCGCGGGAGCGGTCCATGCCGCGCTTCTGCAGTTCGGCGCCGCGGAAGAAGTTGCCGCCGCCGACCACGACCGCGACCTGGACGCCGGTCCGGACCACCGTGGCGATCTGGCGCGCGATGCCCTGCACGACGTCCGGGTCGACACCGACCGCGCCGCCGCCGAACACCTCGCCGGAGAGCTTGAGCACCACCCGGCGGCGTACCGAAGGCGGAATCGGGTCCACCGGAACAGCCTGCTCGGTCACCATCGTCATGCGAGACCACGCCTTCCCTTTGGCCTACCGGAGCTCTCCCGCGGCGAAACCGAGGCGAAAGCCTAGGAGAGACACTATGTGACGGGGAGGCCGGGCGCAGAATCGCGTTCCCGACCTCCCGTCCTGTTGCCTCGTCTACTTCTGTTGCGACGGCCGGCTGCTACTCCTGGCCGACCTCGAAGCGGACGAAGCGGGTGACCTCGATGCCGGCATCGGCGAGGGTCTGCTTGACCGTCTTCTTGGGGTCGATGACCGACGGCTGTTCGAGCAGGACGAAGTCCTTGAAGAAGGAGTTCACCCGGCCGTCCACGATCTTGGGCAGGGCCTGCTCGGGCTTGCCCTCCTCGCGCGCGGTCTGCTCGGCGATCCGCCGCTCCGACTCGACCGTCTCGGCGGGCACGTCCTCGCGGGTCAGGAACTTCGGGCGCATCGCGGCGATCTGCATGCCGATGCCGCGGGCGTCCGCGTCGCCCGCCTCATCGGTCTTGCCGGTGTACTCGACCAGCACGCCCACCTGCGGCGGCAGGTCCTGCGCCTTGCGGTGCAGGTAGACCGCGACGGTGCCGCCGAGGTCGGCGAACCGGTTGATCACGATCTTCTCGCCGATCTTGGCCGAGAACTCCTGGACCACGTCGGCGACCGCACGGCCGTCGGCCAGCGTGGAGGACTGCAGCGCGGCGGCGTCGGCCAGCTTGTTCCGCTCGCCGTGCTCCACCAGCAGCTGGCCGAGCGCCACGAAGTCGGGCGTTTTGGCCACGAAGTCGGTCTCGCAGTTGAGCTCGAGCAACGCGTTGCCGGAGTGGGACACGATGCCGTTGGCGGCGGTCCGGCCGGCACGCTTGCCGACATCCTTCGCACCCTTGATGCGCAGGAACTCGACGGCCTTGTCGAAGTCGCCGTCGGCCTCGTCGAGGGCCTTCTTGCTGTCCATCATGCCGGCGCCGGTCAGGTCGCGGAGCTTCTTGACGTCCTGGGCGGTGAAGTTGGCCATGACTCTCTCTTCGGATCTGGATGAGGTCTGCGGTGTCTTTATTCGCCCGGGACGTTCGCCACCGGGATCGAGGCGGCGGTCGCGACGGGCTCGGTCAGCGGCTGCTCGGGAGCGGTGGCGTCGTCAGCCTTCTTGTCGGCGCCCTCGTAGAGGTCGCGCTCCCACTCGGGAAGCGGCTCGCCGGCGGCGACGGTGCCGGGCTCGGGCTTGGCGTCCGCGTCGCCGCGGTTGCGGCCGGAACGGGCGATGAGGCCCTCCGCCACGGCGCTGGCAACCACCCGGGTCAGCAGCTCGGCAGAGCGGATCGCGTCGTCGTTGCCCGGGATCGGGAAGTCGACCTCGTCGGGGTCGCAGTTGGTGTCGAGCACCGCGATCACCGGGATGCCCAGCTTGCGGGCCTCGTCGACGGCGATGTGCTCCTTCTTGGTGTCGACCACCCAGATCGCCGACGGCACCTTCGACATGTCTCGCAGGCCGCCCAGGGTCTTGGTCAGCTTCTCCTTCTCGCGGGAGAGCTGGAGGGTCTCCTTCTTGGTGTAACCGGCGGCGGTGCCGCTCAGGTCACCCAGGGCCTCAAGCTCCTTCATCCGCTGCAGGCGCTTGTACACCGTCTGGAAGTTGGTGAGCATGCCACCCAGCCAGCGGTGGTTGACGTACGGCTGGCCGACCCGGGTCGCCTGCTCGGCGATCGCCTCCTGGGCCTGCTTCTTGGTGCCGACGAAGAGGATGTGGCCGCCCTCGGCGACCGTGTCGCGCACGAAGCTGTACGCCTTTTCGATGTAGTCGAGGGTCTGGCGCAGATCGATGATGTAGATACCGTTGCGCTCGGTGAAGATGAACCGCTTCATCTTCGGGTTCCAGCGCCGGGTCTGGTGCCCGAAGTGGACACCACTCTCCAGCAGCTGGCGCATGGTCACGACGGCCATGGTGGATTGCTCCCTACGTTCCCTGGTTGTCACGCTCACCGGCGGTGGGCGTCCTGGCGCCCGGTCGTCGGCCGCAGGCGGACCCGACCAGAGTCGGGACCAGGGAGGGCCGCCGCCGCCGGCTCGAGAGGCTCGGGATCGAGAGCAACCCGGCACGGGCAGAGGGCACGCGAGGTCGACCGCACGAGGCGGTCGCCGATGTCAAGCATACGCCCCGCGCCCGACCATGGCCGCCCCGGCATCATCCGGCCGCTTTGCCGTTCCGGCCCGCTCTCCGCCGCACCGTCCGGCGGTCGCTGCCACTGCTGGTCGGGCCCGTCGAGGTCCGCCCACACGATCCGGCCGCCACTACCGGTCCCGGCGTCCCGACTCTCCGCGCCCGAAAGCCGGGACGCCGGCTGTGCGCGTACCCGATCATGATCGTGAATGCCGGAAGCAGCCGCCGGGCCGCGGCGGGATCAGGCTACGGACAACCCCGCCGCCAGCAGAAGGATCAGCCCGACCGGGAGATAGGCGACCGGGGGTCGCAGCCAGACCTCGCGGCCGGCCGGTCCGCCCGCCGCCAGCGAGTAGAGCCCGGTCCCGGTCAATGGCAGGCCGAGGGTGAGCAGGACTGCGGGAATGATGCCGCGGACGGCGGGATCATCGACGAACGTCACCTGAACGAGCAGCATGACGACCGGAACCAGCAGAAGGACCGTGACGATCGCGATGAGAACCGCCGAGACCGGGCGGCGGGTGCGGTAGACCGTCTCGCCCGGGAAACGGGCGCGTTCGGTGACCGGAGGGACGACGCTGGTCGTCTCGGCCACGGGGCCCGGGCTGCCCGGCGCGGGCGGCGCGTCCGCCAAGGACGTGGCGCCGCCGGCCCGGACCGTCGGGTACTCGGGGCCGCGGACCGGTGCGCGGACGCCGCTCGGGTCCTGCGGCCCAAGCGTGTGGCTGCCCGTCGAGGTCAGCGGGTCGGAGGCCGGGTAGGCAGCCGGCGCCGCATAGCCGGAATCGCCCGGACGCTGCTCGGGGAGCCGGAACGGGCCGCTCGGACGCTCGTGCACCCCCGAGTCGTAGGGGCTCGTCTCTTCGTACGGGCTCTTCCCTTCGTACGGGCTCTTCCCGGCGTACCAATTCGGTTCCGGCTCGTCGGCGTAGCGGCGATGTCCTTCCACGATTTGGCACCGTAAATGACAGCGGAGCGTCATGCTACCTGTGACGCCATATCACATCTCAGCGTGACGGAACGGTTATCCACAATCGCGGTCCGTCCACAGGCCGGCGTGCCCGCGCGTCCCGGATGCCTGACGGTTATCGCCATGACGAGGGTGAGACAGGCGGTCGGCGCGTACGGGGAGCGGCTCGCGTCGCAGTACTTGGAGGGCGAAGGCCTGGTCGTTCTGGCGCGCAACTGGCGGTGCCCGGACGGCGAGGTCGACCTGATCCTGCGGGACGGCGACGACGTCGTGTTCTGCGAGGTCAAGACCCGGCGGAGCGCGTCGTTCGGGTCGCCGGCCGAGGCAATCGGGCCGGCCAAGGTGCGGCGGCTGCGCCGGCTAGCCGCGCGCTGGCTCACCGAATCCTCAGTACGGCCGCGGGAGGTCCGCTTCGACGTGGTCACTGTCCTGCCACAGCATCGCGGGGCCGCTCAGGTCGAGCACATCCGCGCGGCCTTCTGAGGCGTGCGGATGAGCTATGCCCGGGTGTTGTGCGTGGGGCTGGTCGGGATGGCGGGTCGCCTGGTCGAGGTCGAGGCCGACCTCTCCCCCGGGCTGCCGGCCGTGGTGCTGACCGGCCTACCCGATACCGCACTGCACGAAGCGCGCGACCGGGTCCGCGCTGCGGTGGTCAACTCGGGCCAGACGTGGCCCAACCGGCGGATCACCGTGAACCTGCTGCCGGCCACGTTGCCGAAGCATGGCAGCGGCTTCGATCTCGCCATCGCCTGTGCGTTGCTGGCCGGCGCGGGCGAGCTTCCGCTCGCGCCGATGGACGGCGTGGTGGTGCTCGGCGAGCTTGGCCTGGACGGCGCGGTACGGCCGATCCGCGGTGTCCTGCCGATGGTCGCCGCCGCGTCCAGAGCCGGCATCGTCCGGGTGATCGTGCCGCTCGCGAACGCTCGCGAGGCGACCGTCGTGCCAGGCGTGACGGTACGCGCGGTGGACTCGCTGAGCCGGCTGGTCGCGTTCATCCGTGGTTCCGGTCCCCTGCTCGACCCGCCGCCCGCGCCCGCGTCGCCCTCGCGGACCGGGCCGGACCTAGCCGATGTGGCCGGTCAGGACATGGGCCGGTACGGCATCGAGGTGGCCGCGGCGGGCGGTCACCACATC
This sequence comes from Actinomycetota bacterium, assembly GCA_046724195.1. GTDB lineage: Bacteria > Actinomycetota > Actinomycetes > Mycobacteriales > Micromonosporaceae > Actinoplanes. The sequence continues at coordinate 3,131 of JBKOWB010000144.1, read as the reverse complement.
GCGCTGCTCGGACCACCCGGCTCCGGCAAGACGATGCTGGCCGAGCGGTTGCCGTCGATCCTCCCGGAGCTGGATGACGAATCCGCGCTGGAGGTGACGGCGCTCCAGTCGATCGCCGGAGTCCTGCCCGCCGACGGCCGCCTGGTGCGGCAGCCGCCGTTCCAAGCGCCGCACCACAGCGCCAGCCTTGCGGCGCTGGTCGGCGGCGGCAGCGGCCTGGCCCGGCCGGGCGCGCTGTCGCTGGCGCACCGCGGGGTGCTCTTCCTGGACGAGGCGCCGGAACTGGCGAGCGCGACGCTGCAGGCCTTGCGGCAGCCGTTGGAGAACGGCCGCGTGGTGCTGGCCCGTGCCCGCGGCACGACCGAGTACCCGGCGCAGGTCCAGTTGGTGCTGGCCGCCAACCCGTGTCCCTGCGCGTCTCCCGCAGGGGATCAGAGCTGCCAGTGCACTCCCCTGCAGCGGCGGCGCTACCTGGGCCGGATCTCCGGGCCGCTATTGGACCGGATCGACATCCAGATCACGTTGCGGCCGCTGAGCGCCGCTCAGCTCATGACCACGAGTTCACCGGCGGAGCCGTCCGCGACGGTGGCGGAGCGGGTGGCGAAGGCAAGGGCGGCCGCCGCGGCGCGCTGGTCAGCGGGCGGCTGGCGGGTCAACGCGGACGTACCGGGCCCACAACTGCGACGGCCGCCCTGGCGACTGCCGGCCTCGGACACCGCGGCGCTGCGGACGAGCCTCGATCGCGGGGCGCTGTCCGCCCGCGGCTTTGATCGCGTGCTGCGTCTGGCCTGGACCATCGCCGACCTGGACGGCCGCGACCGGCCGGACGACCACGACGTGCACGAGGCGGCACAACTGAGGATGGGAGAGGCACATGAGCGCGGAGAGCGCTGAACACAGTGGCCGCGGTTTGGCTCCGTCCGCGGCAACCCCGGACCGGCCGCCCTCCCTGCCCGCGGAACGCACGGACCGGGACGAGGATCGGCTCGCGCGGGTGGCGTTGACGTGGCTTGCCGAACCCGGCAACCGGGCGGTCTGGACGATGGTCAACGCGGCAGGTGCGCCGGCGACGCTCGCACGACTGCTCACCGGGGACATCCCCCAGTCGACGCTGCGGGCGGCCGTGATCGCCCGTTCGTCGGCAGCCGACCCGCGACGGCTCGCCGAGGCCGCCCTCCGCCGGGCGGAGCGCCTGGGGGCCCGCGTCGTGGTGCCGGAGGACGACGAGTGGCCGACCGGTGTGGCGGCGCTGGCCACACTCGAGCTGGACATGGGCCGCCGGGTGAACCAGGACACCAGACCACCGTTGTGCCTGTGGGTGCGCGGAGCCGGGTCGGTGCGCGAGGCGTTCGACCGTTCGGTGGCGATCGTCGGTGCCCGCGCCGCCACCAGCTACGGCACGCACGTCACGACGGACATCGCGTTCGGCCTGGCGGAGCACGAGTGGACGGTCGTGTCCGGCGGTGCGTACGGCATCGACGCGGCCGCGCACCGGGCGGCGCTCGCCGCGGGCGGGCTGACCATCGCGGTGCTGGCTTGCGGCGTGGACCGGCCGTACCCGATGGGGCACGCCGCGTTGTTCGAACAGATCGCTGACCGGGGCTTGTTGATCAGCGAATGGCCGCCTGGTGCCGAGCCGTTGCGGCACCGGTTCCTCATCCGCAACCGCGTCATCGCGGCCGCGACCAGGGGCACGGTCGTCGTCGAGGCGGCGGCCCGCAGCGGCGCCGCCCAAACGATGAGTCGCGTCCTGGCCCTCAACCGCAGCGCGATGGTGGTGCCGGGCCCGGTTACGTCGGCGATGTCGGTGGGTTGTCATGAGCTTCTGCGCACCAACCCGCAGGCGCGGCTGGTCACGGGCCTGGCCCACGTACTGGAGGAGGTCGGGAAGATCGGCGAGTACCTGGCCGACCCGCCCCGCGGTCGCACGCACCGCAGGGATTCGCTCGACGAGGAGTCGGCGCTGGTGCTGGAGGCCGTGCCGCGGCGGGGAGTCGCAGACCCGGAACAACTGGCGGCCGAGGCCGGCCTGGGCCTGCGGACGGTGCTCAGGAGGCTGTCGCTACTGGAGATGGCGGGGCTGATCGTCCGTCACGAGGGCGGCGGCGTCGCTCTGGCACCCAAGCCCAAGCTGACTCGTGACTAACGTCCGTTCGCCGACGTACAAGCTTGGCAGCCCCGCACGTTCGCCCGCCCCGCCCCAGCCGAGCCTTGCGGATTCGGCCAGCCGCTAGTCTTCGTCGAGGTCGCGGCGGTGGACCTTCATCCATGCCTCGACGTCGTCAGTAAGCCACACCTTGCCCTGCGCGAGATCGGCGACCGGTTTCGGGAAATCGGCACGGCTGGTGATCTGGTAGGCGCGCTGCCGGCTGACTCCGCCCAGGCGGATGCGGATCTCATGCGCGCCCATGAGTCGGATCGGCTTTACTCCCACATGATCGACCGTAGGCGCGAGACTATTAGTCTATTATCAACTTTATAGAAGACAGCTAGTCGTTAGTCAACTACGCTAGTCTCGTGACCACTCGTCGCCGGACTATGCCGGTTCCCGTGTGTTCTATCCATCGGCGTCTCTGGCGGACATTCTGGCGGCGCTGCTCGTGCGGTCTTCCCGCACCCTGCGTCGACCGCCCCGTGTCAGTGCCGGTGCCGCCGCTCCCGCACCGTCTCGACGTCCCGGCCAAGCCTCCGGGCCTGCATGCAGCCGACCACGTCGCCTGGGGCGCCGGTGCCCGCGACGCCGCGGCGCTCCCCGCGCCTGCGCTCGGTCAGGGTCTGCGCGTTTCGGTCGCGGGACATACCGGTGCGCGCCGGCGGCGCGGCGCCGCGATCGTGCTTCCGACGGCGGAACAGGCGTCGTCGAACAGTTGCATCCCCAGCCCGCATATCCCACCGGGATCCATGCCAAGTCCTGCCGCCACTCCGGCAAGCCGGCATTCAGACAGCGTGCCGTCTACTCGCCGCGCCCGACGGCCGACCCAGCCGCGCGGGTGGGGTTCGGAAGTTGGCCGCGCCGGTGCATTGACGCCAGCACAACATCACCGTACGGACGGGGGCGTTCGTGGCGACGGCCGCGGAGTGGAGTGACCATGTCGGCGATCGGCCGACCTGGGACTGCCGGGTGTGCGGCC
>JBKOWB010000198.1:0-7749 GCA_046724195.1 Actinomycetota bacterium | reverse complement strand
GGGCTTCGACATGTTCAACCAGATGATGGAGGGCATCAAGGAGGAGGCGGTCGGCTTCCTGTTCAACCTCGAGGTCCAGGTCGAGGAGCAGCCCACCGTCACGGTCGACCCGAGCAAGGCCGTCCCGCTGCCGGGCTCGGTGGCGACCGAGTCGGAATCCCAGATCGAGGTACGAGCCAAGGGCCTCGGCGGCGGCCGCCGCCCGCAGAACCTGCAGTACACCGCGCCCGCGATCGATGGCGCGGCCGGCGGCGGAACACCCGTCATCCAGCAGGAGGCGGCACCCGCGCTGGGCATCGGCGCGGGCGGCTCCCCGGTACCGGCAGGCCCGGCCCACTCGTCGGCCAACCGCCGCCGCCAGCCGGCACAGGCCCAGTCGAGCAACGGCCCCTCCCGGAACGCGCCCTGCTACTGCGGCTCGGGCAAGAAGTACAAGCGCTGCCACGGCGCGCCGGGCGCGACCGGATAGCGAAGCCGCACACCACGACGCCCCGCGCGGCCGGCAACCTGCCGGGTCGCGCGGGGTCTCCGCGTCCGCCCGGAGTCCGCGGGGCCGGTGTGGTAAGGCCCGGGACGTCCGCCGCCTTGGCTGCTGAACGGACGCCCCGGGGGTCCTCGGCATGGCGCAGGCGTAGCTAGATCAGTCGTAGGAAGGTGGCAGCCCAGGTCTGCTGGCGCAGCTCGAGCCGGAGCGCCATGGCCCACGTGCGCTCGCCGGTGACGAGCAACACCGCCGCCTCCACGGCACCGCTGCGCGGCTCGCACAGGCGGCCCCCGATGACGGCGACCGGGCCCGGGCGACGGGCGCGCCGGTCGGTGGGATGGGCCGCCCGCCGTAGCTCGGCGACCCGCCGGGCGCCGGCGACGCCCTGGGCCACCACCGCGGCCGCCTCGGTGGGTAGCGAGAGCCGGCGCAGGTGGGCCGCTGGGCGGTAGCCGTTGAGCACCTCGACGCACATGCTCACGAAGCGGCGCACCGCGAGCCGTGCGTCTCCGGACGCGCCCGCGATCGGAGACACGCGGGGTGCCTCCACCGGTGGCGGGACCGGCGCCGCCAGCGCCCGCCGCGGCTGCGGGGACAGGTCGAAAGCCAGCTGCTGAGCCGTCGCCCACACCTGCGGCTCCAGCTCGTCGTCGAACGGCGGGTCACACCGCGGCACGGGACGGATCCGGATCGGCGGCCTCGGGCCGCGCCGCGCCACCTCGACCGATCGCATATGTACGTCGCCAATCATTGCGTTTGCCTTCGTTTGCCTTCGATGGCTCAGTCTGCCGGGCGCGCTCACGGACGTCAATGCCCGCTGGTGAGGGGGTAACCGATTACTCCGGTTCGCGCTCCGTGAGGGGGTTCTGCTGCACCCAGCCGGCAGTCTCGGCGTACTTCTGCTGGATGTACTCCTCCAGCTTGGCGCGCTCCACGCGCCATTGGCCCCGGCCGCCGATCTTGATAGCGGGCAGCTCGCCGCTGCGGACCATGTGGTAGACCTGCGAATCCGACACGTTCAACTCGGCCGCCACGTCGGACAGCAGCATGAACCTGGCCTCCACGCGCTCTCCCGGGCTCGACGGCATCTACCTCAGTTTGCCACCGACAGCCTGTGATGGCTTCCCGAACCTACTCCGGATCGGGTAGCGCAACCTTGCCTGCGAGCGTTGATGCCACGATCCGGACACGACTGGTGGAGCGGCCCTTCCGGTCGGCTCCGTCGCGGTGTACTACGGGGGACGGCCGACCGCAGGAGGAAGAGTGGCGATCACCGAGCTGGTCCGCGTGTACGTGCCGGCCACCGTTCCCATGCTCGCGGCCTTACGCGCGTCCGGGCAGCTCGGCGAGGGCCCGACGATCGCGCACGCGGTCACCCCGGCGCTGCGCGAGTGGTACGCCGAGGGCGACGAGGAGGAGCTCGAGTACGTCGCGTTCACCCGGGCCGCCCAGGCCGCCCTGCAGCTGCTCCGGCACGATCCGTCCGCGCCGCGCCGCCGGGTGGTGGTGTCCGCCGACGTGGACGCAACCGATCTGATCCGCGAGGACGTCGACCTCGGCTCGAGCACGGTCCGGCTCCCGCAGCCGATCGCGTTGAAGAAGGTCGCCTCCATCCACGTTGACGGAGCGGGAGCGGCCGCGGAGGTCGCGGCCGCCGCCGATGTGGTCGAGGAAGCCCTGGCGGGCGACCCGGACGCCCAGTTCATCGTGGACGGCGCCGAGGACCACGAGCTGGAGTGGTACGCGGTCTCCGAGCTGGACGAACTGACTTAGCCCTCGGGAGCGGGCTCGTCGTCGGGGGCCGGGGTCATCGTCCGGCCGACGGCGATGATGGCGGTGATCGCGCCGACGAACAGCACGATCAGCGCGCTGTTGAGGCGCGAGCCGCTGAGCATCCGCTGCACGGTCAGCTCCAGCTCGCTCACCTTGCCGGCCAGCTCCAGCACCCGTGCGCCGGCGGTGCGGGCCAGTCCCTCGGCGAGCACGAGCAGCAGCCCGGGGCCTGCCCCGGCGAGTGCGTACAGCGGCCAGCCCACATCCGTACCGTCGCCCTGGCGCCGGGCGCGCCGCAGCGACCGGTACGCGACCAGCCCGGCAGCGAGGCCGCTCAGCAACGCCTGGGTGAACGAGAACCAGTTCGCGGCGTTCGCCTGCGAGGCCGAGCTGCTGCCCGAGCCGTACAGGTTCAGCAGCGGCGACTGCAGGTAGTTGAGCACGAAGCCGACGACGAAGACCGCGATCGCGGCCCAGCACGTCGCCGCGACCACGCGGGGCGCGCGGAAGCCCGCCACCGCGCCGCCGATCGTAGCCGCCGCGGCCACGGTGCCGCCGATCACCGCGTACACCCAGCCGTCGGTGTTGATCGTGATGATCGAGACCGCGCCCAGCAGTCCCAACACCAGCCCCGCGCCGGTCGCGATCGCGAAGCGCAGCGTCGCGCCCGGCGTCCGGCCGCCGCGGCCCACGACCGCGAGGATGGCGAGCGCGACGGCCGCACCCGCGACGAGACTCGCGGAGACCGCGCCGGGCAGGGCGTACGCGGCAGAGGTGACCTCCATCTCGGCGTCGGTACGGCCGGTGATGGTGGCGCGGGCGGACCAGAGCATCCCCGTCATCCAGAGCACGCCGGCGAACGCGAGCACGATGCCGGCGGAGGACGGCCGCTCCACAGTGCCGGCCGTGGCGGTCGACTCCTCCTGCGTCGTCATGCGGCACAGGGTACGCGTGAGGCCCCTGAACGGTCGTTCCACCCGTGCGAGGATGGTCGAGTCGGCCGGAGACCCCGGAGACCGCTGAGAAGGAGTGCGAGATGGACGCCCAGCTTTCGGTTCCCGTGCCACGGAACGAGCCCGTACGCGGCTACGCCCCCGGCAGCGCCGAGCGGGCCTCGTTGCAGGCCCGGGTGGACGCGATGCGCGGCGACCGCTTCGACCTGACGATGACGATCGGCGGCGTGCGTTCCATGGCGGGTGGCCCGACGATCGAGGTCGTCGAGCCGCACCGGCGGCATCATGTGCTCGGCGTGGCCGGCAACGCCACCCGCGCCGACGCGGCCGCCGCTGTGGCCGCCGCGAAGGAGGCGGCGCCGGGCTGGCGTGCGTTGCCGTACGGCGAGCGGGCCTCGGTCTTCCTGCGCGCGGCCGAACTGCTGGCCGGCGGCTGGCGGGACACGCTCAACGCGGCCACGATCCTGGGCCAGTCCAAGTCCGTGTATCAGGCGGAGATCGACGCGGCCTGCGAGCTGATCGACTTCCTGCGCTTCAATGCCGCGTTCGGGCAGCGGATCCTCGGCGAGCAGCCGGAATCCTCCAAGGGGATATGGAACCGGTTCGACCATCGGCCGCTCGAGGGCTTCGTGTACGCGATCACGCCGTTCAACTTCACCGCGATCGCGGGTAACCTGCCGTCCGCGCCCGCGCTCATGGGCAACACCGTCATCTGGAAGCCGTCCCCGACCCAGCAGCTGGCCGCGCACTTCACCATGCGGCTCTTCGAGGCCGCCGGGCTGCCCCCGGGTGTCATCAACCTGGTCACCGGCGACGGGTTGGCCGTGTCCGACGTGGTGCTCGCGGACCCGGACCTGGCCGGCATCCACTTCACCGGCTCCACGGCCACGTTCCGGCACCTGTGGCAGGAGGTGGGCAGCCACATCGACCGGTACCGGTCGTATCCGCGGGTGGTCGGCGAGACCGGCGGCAAGGACTTCGTCTTCGCGCACGCCAGCGCGGACGCGGACGCGCTGCACACCGCGCTGGTCCGCGGCGCGTATGAGTACCAGGGCCAGAAGTGTTCGGCCGCGTCCCGCGCGTACGTGCCCCGATCCATCTGGGACGGCGGCCTGCGGGACCGGCTCGCGGCCACGGTCGCCGCCATCCAGTACGGCGACGTGACCGACCTGTCCACGTTCGGCGGTGCCGTGATCGACGGGCGGGCCTTCGCGAAGCTCGCCGCGGCGCTGGACCGGATCAAGAACAGCGCATCGTGCACCGTGCTGGCCGGTGGCACCGCAGACGACAATGAGGGCTGGTTCGTCGCTCCGACGCTCGTGGAGTGCACCGACCCGACCCACGAGGTGTTCAGCACCGAATACTTCGGTCCCATCCTCGCCGTGCACGTCTACGACGACGGCGACTTCGAGACCACGCTGGCGCTAGCGGACTCCGCCTCCCCGTACGCGCTCACCGGGTCGATCTTCGCCACCGACCGCACTGTCATCGAGCGGGCCGGCGCGGCGCTGCGCTTCACCGCCGGCAACTTCTACATCAACGACAAGCCGACCGGCGCGGTGGTGGGGCAGCAGCCGTTCGGCGGCGCCCGCGGCAGTGGCACGAACGACAAGGCGGGCTCGGTGCTGAACCTGCATCGGTGGGTGTCGCCCCGGACGATCAAGGAGACATTCGAGCCGCCGACCGACTGGCGCTACCCCCACATGGGGTGATTGTTCGGTTTGACTTTTTACGCAGGGCAGTCCGTACCGTTTAAGATGTTTCCAGACCTAGAGCGTCGTCTGGGCGATTCCCTGCGCCATCCTACCTCGTGATGGCGCTCCGCAGGGGTAATTCGCCCGGTCCCGACCTTCCTGGTCGGTCTGTCTGTGCGGGACAGTCGCATGTGGAGACGCAAATTGGACGGAACGGGCGAAACCCTGGACGCCGAGCCGACAAAGTGGCAGCTTAGAAGCCATGCCCGACTCTCAAATCAATCCCACAGCTGCCGCTCTGCTCGGCCTGCTACACGACGGGCCGATGACCGGCGGTCAGCTCATGGCGGCTGCCGAACGTCGCCTCGGGCCCTACTGGTCGATGACGCGGAGCCAGGTCTACCGCGAACTGCCAGTACTCGCCGAGATGGGTTACGTCCGTCTCGGAAAGCCCGGGCCACGGTCCAGTCAGCCCTATGCCATCACGGCCGCCGGCAAGCGTGCCTTCAGCCGCTGGCTCGCCGAGGCGCCCGGCCGCGATGCCATCCGCAATCCGGTGGCGCTGCGGGTCGCCTTCGGCCAGCAGCACTCCGGCAATCAGCTGAAGACGCTCTACACCGGCGCCAACGAGTACCACTCGGAAGCCTTGGCCATGGCGCGCGAACAGGCCAAGGAGGCCAAGAAGGCCGGCGACGCGTACGGCGCCGCCGCGCTGGAGTTCGCGGTCGCGTATCACAAGGCGGCCCTGAACTGGCTCAAGGTCGCGCCCGAAGAATGACGCAGCCGCGACCGCCCGGCCGGGCGGCGTAGTCTTGACTGTTGTGACCGCTGCCGATTTCCCAGAGCAACTCAAGGCCCTCGACGCCACCCTGCGCAACATCGAGAACGTCATCGACGTCGACAAGCTGCGCCGGGACCGCGCGGAGCTTGAGGAGCAGGCGTCCGCGCCCGACCTCTGGGACGACCAGGCGCGTGCGCAGGAGATCAACTCCCGGCTGTCCTACGTCTCCGGCGAGATCAGCCGGCTGGAACGGCTGCGCTCCCGGCTCGACGATGCCGCGCTGCTGCTGGAGTTGGCCGAGGCCGAAGGCGACGAGTCCTCGATCGCCGAGGTCGGCGACGAGCTCACCGCGCTGCAGAAGGCCATCGACGAGATGGAGGTCCGCACGCTGCTTTCCGGCGAGTACGACTCGCGCGAGGCTGTCGTGGCGATCCGGGCGGGCGCGGGCGGCGTGGACGCGGCCGACTTCGCCGAGATGCTGCTCCGGATGTACCTGCGCTGGGCCGAGCGCCACGGTTACCCGACCGAGGTCTACGACACGTCCTATGCCGAGGAAGCCGGGCTCAAGTCGGCCACATTCGCGGTCAAGGTGCCGTACGCGTACGGGACCCTGAGCGTCGAGTCGGGCACGCACCGGTTGGTCCGGATCAGTCCGTTTGACAACCAGGGCCGCCGCCAGACGAGCTTCGCCGGCGTCGAGGTGATGCCGGTCGTGGAGCAGACCGACCACATCGACATCCCTGAGAACGAAATCCGGGTGGATGTCTACCGTTCGTCGGGTCCTGGTGGACAGAGCGTGAACACGACCGACTCCGCGGTGCGCCTCACGCACATCCCGACGGGCATCGTCGTGACGTGCCAGAACGAGAAATCACAGCTGCAGAACAAAGCCTCCGCGATGCGCGTCCTGCAGGCGCGGCTGCTCGAACGCAAGCGCCAGGAGGAGGAGGCGAAGCTCGCCGGCCTCAAGCACGACAGCACCGGATCCTGGGGCGACCAGATGCGCTCATACGTGCTGCACCCGTACCAAATGGTCAAGGACCTGCGCACGGACCAGGAGACCGGCAATCCCTCCGCCGTCTTCGACGGCGACCTGGACGACTTCATCGAGGCCGGTATCCGCTGGCGCAAGCAGTCCAGGAACGGCGACTGAGGCGCCGCCAGCGATCTTGCAAAACGCGAGGTCGCCTCGGGAACGGGGGTCGTCCGGGTGGACTACGTTAGCCGCCCGACTTGGCGATTTCGTTACACCGCGTAGACTCTGCTCCCGTGATTCAGCTCGAGAACGTGACGAAGACGTATCCGAAGGCGTCTCGGCCGTCGTTGGACGAAGTCAACGTCGGTATCGAGAAGGGTGAGTTCGTCTTCTTCATCGGCCCCTCCGGTTCCGGCAAGTCGACGATCATCAAGCTCCTCCTGCACGAGGTGACGCCCACCCATGGCAGGGTCATGGTGAACTCCAGGGACGTGACCTCGATGAGGTCCTGGAAGATCCCCCACTTCCGGCGCTCGATCGGCTGCGTGTTCCAGGACTTCCGGCTGCTGCCCAACCGCACCGCGTACGAGAACGTCGCGTTCGCGCTCGAGGTGATCGGCAAGACCAAGGCCGTCGCCCGCCGCGTGGTGCCCGAGGTGCTGGAGCTGGTCGGTCTCGGCGGCAAGGAGCACCGCTACCCCCACGAGCTGTCCGGCGGTGAGCAGCAGCGCGTCGCGGTCGCCCGGGCCTTCGTCAACCGGCCGCTGATCCTGCTGGCCGACGAGCCCACCGGAAACCTCGACCCCGACACGTCGATCGAGATCATGCGGTTGCTGGACCGGATCAACCGGACCGGCACGACGGTCGTCATGGTCACCCACGACTCCAACATCGTCAACCAGATGCGCCGACGGGTCATCGAGATCGAGAGCGGGCGGATCGTCCGCGACCAGGCCCGCGGCGTCTACGGCTAAGCCCACTTCTCAGAGCAGGAACTCTTCCGATGCGTTTGAAGTATGTGTTCAACGAGGTCCTGGTGGGCCTGTGGCGTAACGTCACGATGACCGTCGCCATGATCATCACCATGT
>JBKOWB010000341.1:0-4259 GCA_046724195.1 Actinomycetota bacterium | reverse complement strand
ACCCGCGAGTGCCGATCGAAGATCGCGACGGGCGGCGGCATGGGGGTGCCGTCCAGCGGCAGGTCCACGAACGACTCGTCGACGACCAGCACGGTGCCGGTGGCGTGTGCCGCCGCGACGAGGCGTTCGCGCAGGTCGGTGGGCATGAGGTGGCCGGTGGGGTTGTGGAACTCCGGAATCACGTACGTCAGGCGCGGCCGGGTCTGCCGCAGCGCCCCGAGCAGCATTTCGCCGTCCCAGCCGGTCGCGGCGTCGATTCCATGGGTGCTGATCCGGGCCCGGCGAGCGGACAGGGCCGCCAGCGCGTTCGGGTACGTCGGCGACTCCAGGAGCACATGCGCGCCGGGCGGCACGGACAGGCGTAACACGAGGTCGAGAGCCTGCTGCGTACCGCTGGTGATGAGGACCTGCTCCGCGCTGGTCGCCACGCCGCGGTGGGTGTAGCCGTCCGCGACCGCCTCGCACAGGTCGCGCAGGCCGGTCGGGTGGTAGCCCGCGCTGCCGAGATAGCGCGGCAGGTCGTCGGCCGCGGCCCGGGCCGCGTGTACGAGCTCGACTGGCGCCGCGGACGCGGCGACGCCCATGTCGATCATGTCGAGGTCGTCGTCCGGCGTCCACAGGCCGGAGCTGGCCACACGATGGCCGTTCGGCAGGGTGGTCCAGCTTCCCGCACCGCGCCGGCTGGTCAGATGGCCGGTCTCCCGGAGCGATCGGTACGCGGCGGTGACGGTGGTCCGGCTGATTCCCAGGGACTCGGCCAGCTCGCGTTCGGCGGGTAGGCGCACACCCAGCGGCAGCCGGCCGTCGGCGAGAAGACCCCGTACGGCGCCCGCCAGCGCGGCGTAGTCGGGGCTCCGGTGCCGGCCCGGCAGCGAGTGCCACTGGCCGAGCAGACGAGCTAATTGGCCACCCCGTATGGTCGTCGTCACGGCCACCTCCGGCAGATTGGCGCTTTCGGGGGCAGGAATTGGCCTCCAGAGTGGCAGCTATGGTACCCGCCGGCAACACCAATCGACGCCTAGTACGCCGTACCACTCAGCTGTTCGCGGGTCTGGTGTTCTACGGGCTGGGCATGGCCCTCATGATCGAATCCCGGCTGGGCCTGACCTCCTGGGATGTCTTCCATCAGGGCCTGTCGAGGGTGACCGGACTCAGTTTCGGGTGGGTGGTCATCCTGCTCGGCGTCCCGATCCTCGTGCTGTGGATCCCGCTACGCCAGCGGCCGGGCTTCGGCACGGTCGCGAACCTGGTCGTCATCGGCTTCGTCGTGGATGGTGCGCTCGCCACCGTCCCGGCCCCGGCGCCGGTATGGCTCCGGATCGGATACCTGGTGGCCGGCATCGTCGTCATCGGGTTGGGCACGGGGCTGTACATCGGCGCGCGGATGGGTCCCGGCCCGCGCGACGGCCTGATGACCGGGATGGTGGCCCGCTTTCCGCGGCTGTCGATCCGGTTGGTCCGTACCGTCATGGAGCTGTCCGTGCTGGGACTGGGCTGGGTACTGGGCGGCACGGTCGGCATCGGGACGCTGGCGTTCGCGCTGTCGATCGGACCGCTCGCGCAGGTGTTCATCCCGATGTTCACCGTGCGCGTTCCGGAGTACGTGCCCGACCTGGCGTCTGTGCATTGAGCACCCCGGTCAGACTCTCTTCGGCGACCGGCCGCCCGCCGGATGACATCGCCTGATGATCATCGCGACACATCTCCTTCCCGGCGTGGCCGCGGCGCGGCATCATTGCCGCATGGGGGCCGGCGGCTGGCATTGGAATGACGCGTGGATCTTCGTATCCGCGGTCATCGCCGAGCGCCTCGAGCGCGATCGGGCCTTGCACGCTGCCCTGCCGGTCACCGGCGCGAGCCTGGCGGATGTCCTGGCGGCCGCCGACTTCCTGCACCACAGCGTGCCCAGTCGTGATGAGTTGGAGGAGTCTGTCCGGCGGCTCGCCGGCGCCGGCTTGTTGACGGTCGACGACGACCTGGTCGCGCTGGCGCCGCCCGGCGAGCAGCTGTGGCGGACCCGGCCGTTCAGCGGCCTGTCCTCCGCAGTGGTTACGTTGCAGACTCAACTGAATCGATCGAGCGAACCGGGCGACACCGATTGGCGCCTCGACGAAGAGACCTACGCGACCGCCGTGCGCGAGTATTCGCTGCGTCTCGCGGACGAACGCTGAGCTGCGACCCTTGTGAACGGCGGGCCTGGTCAGCGGACCGGATTGCCCGCCGCGCGAAGGCTTTCCTTCACCTCGGCGACGGTCAGCTCTCCGAAGTGGAACACGCTCGCCGCCAGCACCGCGTCGGCGCCGGCCGCGACCGCCGGCGGGAAGTGCGCGGCCGCGCCCGCGCCGCCGCTCGCGATCACCGGGATGTCGACGACCGCGCGCACCGCCTCGATCAGCTCGAGGTCGAAGCCCGCCTTCGTGCCGTCCGCGTCCATGGAGTTGAGCAGGATCTCCCCAGCGCCGAGCTCGGCGACTCGGCGCGCCCACTCGACCGCGTCCAGGCCCGCGCTCCGGCGGCCGCCGTGCGTGGTCACCTCCCAGCCACTCGGGTGCTCCGGCGCGGGACCGCCCGGCGCGCGCCGCACATCCAGGGACAGCACCAGCACCTGATTGCCGAACCGTTCCGCGATCTCCGCGATCAGCTCCGGCCTGGCGATCGCCGCCGTGTTGACTCCCACTTTGTCCGCACCGGCACGTAGCAGCACGTCCACGTCCTCGACCGACCGCACTCCCCCGCCGACCGTGAGCGGGATGAACACGGACTCGGCGGTGCGCCGGACCACGTCCAGCATCGTGCCGCGGTCGTCCGACGACGCGGTGACGTCGAGAAACGTCAGCTCGTCGGCGCCGGCCGCGTCATACGCCGCGGCCAGCTCGACCGGGTCGCCCGCGTCCCGGAGATCGACGAAGTTCACGCCCTTGACCACGCGTCCGGCGTCCACGTCGAGGCAGGGAATCACCCGCACCGCCACCGTCATGCGTCAACCCTAGGTCACGGCCCAGTGGCGTGATCGGCCGCCAGGCCGCGGATGCGTTCGGCCTGGGCGAGCTGCAGGCGTATGCCGCGGCGGAGGAAGTCGACGATCACGGCGAGCTCGTCGGCGGAGTAGCGGGCCAGCTCCCGCTTACCGGCACGTGCGAGCGGCGCGTAGACGCGCTCCAGGAGGGTAGTCGCGGACCGAGTCAGTGCGACGATCGCGCGCCGGCGGTCACGGTCGTCGACGCCGCGGCTGAGATATCCGGCGGTCACCAGCCGCTGGATCGCGGTGCTGGTCGCGGCCGGACTCAGCCGTGCCGCGGCGGCCAGCGGTCCGGCGGCTATCGCACCGGCCTCGAAGACCAGGCCGAGGATGCGCAGGTCGGTGCGGTTGATGCCGAACAGCGCCGCGGCAGCGGCGTCGACGGCGTCGGCGGCGGACCCGAAGTCGGCGGCGGCCTGGGCGGCCTCATCGCGGATTCTGCCCACCGCCGCCCTCGGCGGCACCGGCGCTATCGCTCCGGCGGCGGGCATTTGCTTCGACACTCGAAGGAGTCTACCATCGAGCCGTTATTTCGATCGTCGAAGGGATATACCGTGGCCGAACAGACCGGCGGCCCCGGACCGATCAGCGAGCCCACCGGGTCGCTGCCGGGGTGGCTGCCGTTCGTCAATCGGATTATCCGCGGGCTGTCCCGCCTCGGCCTGCGGTTCGGACCGGTGCAGGTGCTGACCGTCGCCGGGCGTCGATCCGGCACCCGGCGGTCGACGCCGGTCTCCCCGCTGACCGTCGACGGGCAACGCTACGTCGTCGCCGGACTACCGGACGGTGACTGGGCGCGCAACGTGCGAGCCGCCGGGCATGGCGAGCTCGCTTCCGGACGGCGCCGGACCGTCGTCACGTTGACCGAGGTCATGGAGCCCGAGCGGCGGCGAGCCGTGATGCGGGCGTTCCCCACCGAGGTGCCGGGCGGCGTCACGTTCTTCGTACGGCTCGGTCTGGTGACAAAGGCGGATCCGGACGAGTTCGCGGCCGCCGCCGACCGGGTCGCCGTCTTCCAGATCGACTGAGCGGTCCCGCGGCACCCGGTCGAAGGAAGGCCTCAGCGGCTGACCGCGGCACCGGGACGGCCGCCGACGTACGCCTCGACCTCCACCTCGACCAGCATGTCCGGGTCGATGAGACCGGCGACGATCAGCAACGCAGCCGCGGGTCGTACCGGTGCGAAAAGCTCCCCATGGGCGCGCCCGGCGGCGTCGGCGTGAGCGCGATCCGTGATGTA
>JBKOWB010000252.1:0-5150 GCA_046724195.1 Actinomycetota bacterium | reverse complement strand
ACCGCGAACTGTCCGAGGCGATGATGGGTCCGCTGCCCCCGCCGCAGCGGCAGCATCCTGAGCAGGTCGCGGCGACCGCCGAGGCGGCCGGGCTGCGCGTCGTCGATCTGCGCGCGGAGAGCTTGCGTGCCGAGTTCTTCGACGTGGGCGCGGTCGTGTATTTCCTGCGCAAGGTGATCTGGACGGTGCCCGACTTCACCATCGAGCGATACGAGCGTCAGCTGCGCGCCGTGCACGACCGTATCCGCGCCGACGGGAGCTTCGTCTCCCACCCGAAGCGGCTGTTGATCGAGGCCGTCAAGGTCGGAGTACGCGGCGGTGGATGAGGCGCGATTGGTCGAGCTGGCCGAGCGCCTGGTTGCCGTGCCCGGGATGGTGGGGGTGGTGCTCGGCGGGAGCCGCGCCCGCGGCACTCACGCTCCGGACTCGGACACCGACCTGGGTCTGTACTACCGCGGCACCCTCGACATCCAGCGGCTGGGCGATCTGGCCCGTGCGTTCGCCGGGCCCGACGCGCAGGTCACTGAGCTCGGCGCGTGGGGTCCGTGGGTGGACGGCGGCGGCTGGCTCACCATCGACGGCGAGCCGGTCGACTGGATCTACCGGGACATCGACCGGGTCGAACGGGCGAGGCACGACGCCGAGCAGGGTCGGTACCGGTTTCACGCGCAGACGGGACATCCGCTGGGCGTGCCGGACTTCACGTACCCGGGGGAACTTGCCCTCAGCGTCATCCTCGCCGATCCGACCGGCGAGCTGGCGTCGCTGCGCGAACGCACGCTGGTCTTTCCACCGGCGTTGGCGGACGCGCTGGTCACCGGCCTATGGGAGGCCGACTTTCTGCTCCGCATCGCGCGCAAGGCGGCCGGCCGCGGCGACGCGCCCTACGTGGCCGGCTGCCTGTTCCGGGTGGCCGGACTGTGCGCGCACGCCCTGCACGGCGCCGGGCGCCGATGGCTGATCAACGAGAAGGGCGCGGTGGCGTCGGCGGCGGCGATCCCGGGAGCGCCGGAACGGTTCAAGCAGCGCGTCGACGCGGTCTTCGCGGTCGTGGACGGCGATCCGGTGCACCTCACTGAGGCGCTCGACCTGGCCACGGACCTCGTCCTCGAGACGGCCGACGCGTGCGCCATGATGGCGCGATGACTGCCGACGAACCGACCATCCTCGCGACCAGCGCCGGCTTCCAGCCGGGTGACTACGGCCTGCTCGACATGCGGCCCGGGCCGATCCATCATTACGCTGCGGAGCTGGCCAACGTCCGCGACAACGCCCGGATCTGCGTGCTCAACCAGGCCACTGGCGATCCGGAGAACCGGATCGGCGCGACCTACGCCGCGTTCGCACGGTCCACCTTCCGGGCGTCGCACCTGCAGCTCTTCCCGATGCCGAACGTCGTGGATGTGCGGGCGCATCTGCTCAACCAGGACGTCATCTGGGTCGGCGGCGGCAGCGTGGCGAATCTGGTCGCGGTGTGGCGGGTGCATGGCCTGCCGGAGATCCTGCATGAAGCATGGCAGCGCGGCATCGTGCTCGGCGGCGTCTCGGCCGGCTCAATCTGCTGGCACGTCGGCGGCAGCACGGACAGCTACGGGCTCAAGCTCCGGGCGTTCACGGACGGGCTGGGCTGGCTGCCGTACAGCAACGGCGTGCATTACGACGCGGAGGAACAACGGCGTCCGACGATGCACGAGCTGATCGGTAACGGGACACTCCCCGACGGGTACGCGACCGACGATGGGGCCGGGCTGGTCTATCGCGGCACCCGGCTCACCGAGGTCGTCGCGGACAAGGAAGGACCACAGGGGTACGAACTCAAGCGGGCAGCGGACGGCTCGGTGATCGAGACGCCGCTGCCCACCCGGGTGCTGCCGCCTGGCTAGTCAGCTCGCATAGTGCAGGATCACGTTGTGGACGTGGTGGGCCTTCTGGGAGCCGCGGAACTCCACCTCGTAGGTATGGGTGCCGACCGTGATCGCGATCGTGCCGGTGGAGAAGAACTGACCCGCCCAGCTCTTGTTGCTGACCACGCTGACGCTGCTGACCTTCGAGTACGGGATGCTCGTGATCGCGACGCGCTTACCCACGAACGACTTGTCCTGCACGATGATCCGGCGCGTCGTCAGCCCGATGAACCCGGTGCCGGCGCCGACCGCGTCGTAGACGGCGATGATCTGTTCGCCCTCGAGGAGGCCGCTCTCGATCTGCTGAAGCTGGCCCTTGCTGTCGTACACCACGTCTGTCATAACGGCGAGCGTAGAGGGCTGGGGCTATTGGCCGACGACCGTCCGGTACGCGTCCTCGATGCGAGCGGCGAGGGTAACTTCACCATCCGTGATCGCGATGCCATCCGGGGGACCAAGGCAGATCTGTGTGTGACCGTCTAATCGCCGAATGCTGGGACGGATGCGCAACGTATCGGCCGCAACCTTGATCCGTTCCGTCAATGCGGCATGCTGACTGTCGTCACACGCGAGCACCCGCTTCAACTGGACGCCGTCCTGGGTCCAGCCGCCGAGTAGGGTCAGCGCGTCGCTCAGGTAGTCCGAACGTGTTGCGCGCGGTCTTCTGGCCCGCATGGCCCTCCTCAAGCGTCGTTGCCGGCTTGTGGCCAAACTGTCGCCGTGTCGTCATGGTGGGTGCCCACAGTCTTGTCTTCCGCCTCAAGCATGTCCACGCCCACATATGCGTGTTCTCGTGACGATCGGGACGGCTCGGGCAACCTGAACGGTGAACTTTTATGGCACGATCCCACCCCATGCGGCCGAAACGCGACGTCAGGCAGTCGCGTTCACACAGAGTGATCGTCGCGGCCGTGATCGTCATGGCCGGCCGTGTCCTGGCCTGCGAGCGGTCGGCCCCGCCGGAGGTCGCCGGCCGCTGGGAGTTCCCGGGCGGCAAGGTCGAACCCGGCGAGACCGAGGAGCAGGCACTCGCCCGCGAGTGCGCGGAGGAGCTCGGCGTACGGGTCGAGGTCGGCGGCCGGGTCGGCCGCGACGTGTCGCTGGCCGGTGGTCGGGCCGTGTTGCGCGTCTTCGCTGTGACGCTGCGGGACGGCGAGGTGCCGCGGGCTCTCGAGCACTCCGCGATGCGCTGGCTCGGCGCGGACGAACTCGACAGCGTCCCGTGGCTGCCGGCGGACGAACCTATCGTCGCAGAGCTACCTGGTCTCCTGTCTCGAGAAGGTCTGGCGTAGCTCCCGCTTGAGCACCTTATGACTGGGGCCCAGCGGTAGCGCGTCGACGAACCTCACCAGGCGCGGATACTTGTGCCGGCCGAGCCGATTCCTTGACCAGTTGATCAGCTCCTCCTCGGTCAGACCGTCGCCGTCCGCGACCACCACCGCACAGATCTCCTCGCCCTGCACCTCGTCCGGTACGCCGATAACGGCCACCTGGACGACAGCCGGGTGCCGCGCCAGCGCCTCCTCCACCTCGCGTGGGTAGACGTTGAAGCCGCCGCGGATAACCAGGTCTTTCTTGCGGTCGACGATCGTGACGAAGCCGTCCGCATCCTTGGTTCCCAGGTCGCCGCTGCGGAACCAGCCGTCGACCATCGCCTGCGCGGTCTCCTCGGGTCGGTTGAGGTAGCCGGCGAAGACGTTGTGTCCGCGAATGACGATCTCGCCGAGCTCGCCGGTCGGCAGGAACTCGATGCGCTCCTCGATCTCGGGCCGGGCGATCTCCACTTCGACGCCCCAGATCGGGTGACCGATGGTGCCGGCCTTCGTGCCGAACGCTGGCTGATTCGTGGTGGCCGTCGGCGATGTCTCCGACAGGCCGTACCCCTCGAAGATCGTCGCGTGGAACGTCTCGCGGAAGCGCTCCAGCACGGCCACCGGGAGCGATGCGCCACCCGAGACACAGAGCCGTAGGTCGGGCAGTTCGTCCGCCTTCGCCGCGGCCTCCAGCAGCGCGATGTACATCGTCGGCACGCCGTGGAAGACCGTGACGCTCTCGCGCACCATCAGCTCGATGGCAGCCTCGCCGCTGAAGCGAGCCAGCAGCACCAGCGTGCCGCCCAGCCGGAAGGTGCCGTTCATACCCACGGTCTGGCCGAACGTGTGGAACAGCGGCAGGCAGCCGAGCACCACGTCGTCCTGGCGGGCGTCGTTCGCGTCGAAGACGTTGACCGTGGCGTTCATGACCAGATTGAGGTGGGTCAGCAGCGCGCCCTTGGGCTGGCCGGTCGTGCCGCTGGTGTAGAAGACGACCGCGATGTCCTCGGCCTCCCGGGTCACGTACGTGTGCAGCGGCGGCACGCCGGCCGCCGCCTCTTCCAGGCGCTCCGGGGCGTCGGCCAGCCCGACCGGAAGCGACCCCACGCTCACCAGTCGTGTGCCGGCCGCGTGTGCCGCGGCCGCACCGAGCGCGAGCTGGCTGCAGTGTGCGATCAGCACATCCGTGCCGCTGTCGCGCAGTACGTAGGCCATCTCGTCCGCGGTGAGCAGCAGGTGCACCGGCACGATGGTCGCGCCCACGGCGAGTGCCGCGTAGTAGACCCGTGGGAAGTCGAGCACGTTAGGGATCAGCATGGCGACGGTGTCGCCCGGAGCCACGCCTAGCTCGCGCAGCCCGGCCGCGTACGAGCGCGACTGCTGCCACAGATCCTGGTAGGTGACCCGGGTGCCGGCGTCGACCACCGCGACCTTGTGGGGGTAGCGGCGGGCCGCCTCGGCAAGGACGGCGGCCAGCGAGAGCGTCGTCATGCTGAGCCTTCCTTCGGCATGCCCTCGTGGCCCTCGGCGGGTTGGTCGCGCCGGTCGCGCTCGGTGCGCTCGGTCATGCTGAGCCTTCCTTCGGCATGCCCTCGTGGCCCTCGGCGGGTTGGTCGCGCCGGTCGCGCCGGTCGCGCTCGGTGCGCTCGGTCATGCCAGGTGCCCGCCGATCTTGGTGTAGCCGCGCAGCAGGTCGCGCGCGATGATCAGCCGCTGCATCTCGTCCGTACCTTCGTAGATCCGCATCAGCCGGACCTGCCGGTACCAGCGTTCGATCGGCAGCTCCCGGGTGTAGCCGATGCCGCCGTGGATCTGCATGACCCGGTCGACGACCCGGTTGACCATGCCCGCGCCGTACAGCTTGGCCATCGACGAGGTGTGCCGCGGATCTTCGCCCTGGTCGATGGTCCACGCGGCGCGCAGGATGAGCCAG
>JBKOWB010000254.1:0-14169 GCA_046724195.1 Actinomycetota bacterium | reverse complement strand
CGTAGTCACTCCGGTGCAGTTAGAGGTATTCGGGTGCTGCTGCGGTGGAAACGTAGTACCGGACGCGCCTCGTGGGAAATGAGTTGACGCATCGAATGAATAACGGCTCAGGCTCCCACGGTCACCTACCGTTATGAAACGGTCGCGGTACCGTCGGCGCCACCTCGTTTGCGGACCGTTTCACCGCGATGAGGTCCTCGACCGGACCAAAGTGGGCGTCGTGCGCGATGCGCGATCGGGCGGAAGATATCCGGCCGGCGCCAGTCTCAACGCATCGAACGGCGGGGAAGGAGCCCATCGGCGACAGGATCTCCGGTGGCAGGCATCCGGTCCGCAGGCCGCCCGCGCTCGCCTGGGTAACAATTTTCGTCGCGCGTAAATGGGTAACCCGGCAGGTCAACATTGGAACTTTACATTGACCGCCGCCGATTGCTATGCTGACGTGCGATCGCCCCGGATGGGTGATTCCTCGTCGTGCTCAGAGCTAGGCCCTCAGTAATTCGGGGCGAGTGCGGTCAGGATTTCCTCCGCCCGTTCGCCGGCCGCTCGCGAGTCCACGTCGGGAGAGCCGATCAGCGGATCCCAGTTCAGGTCGTAGAACAGCTCGGTGACTCCGGCCTCCTCGAACAACTGCGCGCCGGCCCGGATCTGCTCCCAATTGCCAGACAACGGCAGCCGGTCGTCGCGCCGCCCGGCCTGCACCACGCCGCGGACCACGATCCGGATCGAATCGGGGTCGCGGCCGGACTCCTCGGCCGCCCGCCTGACGATCTGCGTGGCCCGGGCGATGTCGTTGAGGGTGGCCCGGCTGCTGCTCACCCAGCCCGCCGCCAACCGCCCGGCACGGCGCAGCGCTGCGTCCGCCGTGCCGCCGAGCAGGATCGGCGGGCCGCCAGGCTGGATCGGACGGGGCGCCATGACGCTCGGCGAGACGGTGTAGAACTCGCCGTCGAACGCGCTCACCTCGTCGTTCCACAGCGCCCGCAACACCTGCAGGTACTCCTCGGTGCGGCGGCCGCGCGGGTTCGGGTTCGAGCCGGTGGCGATGAACTCCACCTCGGACCAGCCCGTGCCCAGGCCGAGATCGAAGCGGCCGCCGGAGAGCACGTCAAGCGTGCTGGCCTGCTTCGCCAGGTAGGTCGGCGAGATGAACGGCAGGTTGATCACGGCGACGCCGAGCCGGATCTCGGTGGTTCGCGCGGCCGCGTACGTCAGCGCCAGCAACGGGTCGAGGACGCTGCGGTAGACCGGGGCCATCTCCTGACCCTGGCCGACGAGGAGCCGCTGGAACGACCACAGGCCGTGATAGCCGAGCTCCTCGGCGCGCATCGCGAAACCGCTCACCGACATCGGGTCGGCCCACGCACCCGACACGGGGCACCCACAGCTGATCAACATGGGCTCACCGTAGCGCCGGGTCCCGCGGGGGGCTACCGCGACGTCCGGCGGCGTGCGCGCCGGGTTCTCAGGCGCCGACCAGCAGGCGGCCGACCTCGCTCGCGCGGTCGCCGAGCGCCACCCGCAGCGCCGCCGCGATCTCCTCGGTGGAGCGTTGCGGGTCGGCCAGGGCGACGAGGACAAGGTTCGCGATCTGCTGGTAGTCCATGCCGGCCAGCACGTGCTCGGCGAACACGGCCGGATCCGTGCCGGCCGCGGCCTTCTGCAGGAGCGCGTACATTTCGCCGAACAGCACGTTGTGCGTGGACCGGCCGGTGTTGCCGACGTTCTGCTGCCAGGCCGCCACGCGCAGCGCGGAACGCTGCGGGTTGTCTCTGACCTGCCCCGACATGCGGGAGGTCCACCAGGTGTCCATGCGCGCGTTGAAGTCGGTCTGGGTGATCGTGGCCATGTCGTCGTCCTCGCCTTCGAGTAGGCCCCAGGGCCGGGTGTCGCGTTCCTGGGCGGTCGTGTAGCGCGCTGAGAAGTGCGCGTGCTCGGTGTGGGCGTTCACGCCGGTGAACGCGCGGGCCGTCCAGCCCCATGACCGCGACCAGATGCGCCTGTTGTAGATGATGTTCTGCAGACGGTTGTCGCGGCCGCGGCGATGCCGGGTGATGATGATCTCCAGGCACTTGTCCATGTTCCAGCCGGGCTTGCGCAGGTCGTCGTCGACGTCGATGGCATGGACCTCGTTGATGTGGTCCGCATCCTCGTACGGTGTTCGGCCGGTCTCGTCCGGGTTGTGGTCGCTAGACACATGTTGGTGCGCGACGTCGCCGATGGATCCGTCGCTCCGCGTGTCGCGGCCGGGGGCGAGCCGGTTGAACTCAGTCCGCAGGCTCACCAGGCAGGGCACCAGGATCCAGTTCGCCATCGGGTACCTCCTCCCACGGGTCGGGAACGGCCGCGCCGGCGAACTGCTCGGAGGGGGCCGGGTCGTGCGGCCCGGCGTAGCGTTCGCCGGCGTCGATGTCCGCCTGGGTCAGGGGCATCTGCCCCTTGGCATCTGGCGGGTCGGTCATCGCGCTCGCTCCTATCGGGATCGGATCGCTCGTCCGATGGCTCGATGGCGGGGCGTCATCGGACCGCTCCGTCCGATAATGGCCCGACTGCG
This sequence comes from Actinomycetota bacterium, assembly GCA_046724195.1. GTDB lineage: Bacteria > Actinomycetota > Actinomycetes > Mycobacteriales > Micromonosporaceae > Actinoplanes. The sequence continues at coordinate 11,615 of JBKOWB010000254.1, read as the reverse complement.
AGGCGGCTGGTACCTGAGCCGTCCCTGCGCAATCCCCGGAGTCTGAATAATGCGCACGTACCGCGGTCAGCCCTCCACTCCGGTCGCCATGTGTGACGTGCCGACCGGCTTGGATTGCGGGGATCCACGCTGGCGCAGGTAGATCGACAGGATCGCCATGGACGCCACGGCGAGCAGTTCGGACTGCCAGTTCTGCAGCGTGCGGTCCCAGAAGTCGGGCTCCATGATGTACCGCGACCAGGACACCGGGTCCTCCAGCCGGCCCAGCTGCTGCTCGTTGTATGCGGCCACGCCGGCGATCGACTGGGTCGACCAGGAAGCCAGGAAGAGCAGGCCCATGACGAGGCCGAGCGAGTTCGAGTAGAGCGTTCTGCGCCAGCCGGCGGCGCGCGCCCACTTCGGCGATTTGTCGTCCGCGAACGGACCGACCTTCTGCTCCCGGTCCGACTCCAGGCCGGCCTGGTCGAGCGGCTTCGATTCGGGGGAGCCCTTCTGGAGCAGCCAGACCGTCAAGTAGATGTACAGGAAGAACTGCAGGTACTCGGACTGCCAGTTCTCGGCCACGTCCGTACCGAAGCTCGCCGACGTGAGGTAGCGGCCGAGCGAGATCGGTTCCAGACCTTCGCTGAGCTGCTCGTTGTTGAAGTTGGCGTGCCCGGCGAGCGCCTGCCCGACGAGGACGATCAGGAACAGGACCCCGAACACCAGGCTGAGCGAGTTCTCCTTGAGGAACTTCTTCACCGATGCAGCACCCCTAACGCGGAGAAGTACACCAGTCCGCTGACCACGACGATCAGGAGCAGTACGAACAGGACGCGCATCGCTCAGCCTCCCTGCAGTTCGCAGTCGTAGGGGCGGTTCTGCCGCGGCACGCAGCCCGCGGCCACGACGCGCCAGCCGCCCGGGAACACCGCGAGGAAGACGGTGTCATCGGCGAGCCGGACCTGGGCCCATTGGCCGTAGACGTCGGCGCTGGTCACCGCGCCCGGAGCGGGCAGGTCCTCATCCAGGATGGCTTGGGCGCACGGTTTCCCGGCCGACCGTGCGAGCGCCGACGCGGTGTCCGGGGCCAGCACGGCGCAGGCGGCGGCCCCGTCCTTGTCATCGACAGCAGTCAGGAGCCGCGTAGCTACCGCCGCGGCGGCGGCGCCGCGTTCGCCCACGGAGGCGCACCCTGCCAGGGCGGCCAGCGCGAGCGCGGCCAGGGCCGCGGCCATTCCACGATGCTGCACGCGCCGCATCATGCCCCGGATGGCCTCTTTTCATGCTCGAAGATCAGCTGCTGTAGACGCGGGTCGGGGTGACAAGCACGGCCGTGCGGCCCTGTTCGGCCATCACGCGGTCGTACTCGTCCCAGTTGTCGTGCGTACCGCCGGCCGCCGTGAAGATCTCGCGGAGCAGCAGCCGGAGCCGCTCGGGGTCGAGCCACGGCTGCGGATCGCCGGGGCCGGCCAGCTCGGCGCGCCCCTCCACCGTGGCCCACTGCCAGCCGGCCCGGAACGTCGTGGTGACTTGCGGCCGGTCGCGGAGGTTACGGATCTTCACCTTGCCGTACGTGACGAAGGCCAGCATCCGCGCGCCCGTGGCCGGATGCGCCAGCACGCCGGTGTTGACCAGCGATGACTGGATCGTGCCATCGGCCCGCAGCGTCGCCACGACGGCCAGCCCGTGGTCGGCCTTGCTGAGCGCCCACGCCTCGTCCACCGTCGTCATCGCCCCGTCTCCTCGGATTGCCTCGGTCTCCATGCCTTGCAGGTTAATGGCGCGGGCGGTGTGGCGTGGATCCACGCGCGCCACCCACATCGGACCCGACCCGGAGACGGCGGAGGCGTGGCGGCGCATCGAGGCGTTCTTCCGCGCGCAGCTGGGCTGATCTCGACGGATCTGGCTTCGACCTGCTCGAATGGACGGATGCGAGACGAGATCGAGGCGGCCTGCGCCGAACTGGCCGAACTCATGCGCGAGCGCGAGCTGCTGTTGCGCCGCCACGTCGAGCTCCGGAGCCGGCTCACCGCGCAGTCCACCGAGGTGACCGAGTTACGCGCCCGGTACGCGCTTGAGCAGCGCGACGTCGACCGCCTGGAGAGCCTGTCGCTTGCCCGGGTGCTTCTCGCGTTGCGCGGTGCGCGCGAGGACGAACTCGCCCGCGAACGAGCCGAGGCCGACGCCGCGCGCTACCGGGTTGCCGAAGCGGAGGCCCGGCTCGCCGCGATCCGCGCCGAACTCACCACGGTCGACGCGCGGCTGGCGCGCCTGACCGGCGTCCCAGCCCGCCACCAGGCTGCCCTCGATGACAAGGAGCGCTACCTATGCCAAGCCGGCGGTCCGGAGGCGGCGCGGCTGATCGCGCTCGCGGAGGAGCGTGGCCGGCTCGAGGCGGAACTGCGCGAACTCGACGAGGCGGCCTCGGCCGCGGACACCGCGCGAAAGGCGTTGGCAGAGGTGGAGCGGCACGTCGACAGCGCGGCGAACTGGTCGGCGTTCGACTCCATCGTGGGCGGCGGCCCGCTCGCCGGTGCCCTCAAACACGATCGTCTCGACGAGGCGGCCCTCGCGGCGGCACACGCGGACCGGTGCCTGGCCGTGCTGCACGTCGAACTGGCCGACGTCGGCGTGCGCCTCAACCTGGGCGATGGCGGCTTCGACACCTTCTTCGTCGACCTGCTGTTCCGCCAGCACATCAAGGGGGTGCAGCAAACGGTCGTCGCCGCCGTGGGTGCGGTCGGCGAAATGCAGCGCGATCTCGCCCGGCGGGCCGGCGCGGCCCAGGAGCGCCTCGAGGCCATCGCGCGCGAACGGCTCGACCTGTTGGCCACCTAGAACGCGAGCGCCTCGGCGATCGGAACGTCGCCGGTGAACAGTTCGAACGTCACGCCGATCGTGGCGGGCGCGGTCAGGCAGGCCGCCAGCACCGCGGCCACGTCGTCGCGCGGCACCGGACCGCGTTCGCCGAGCCGGGTGGACACCCGGACACGGCCGGTGCCCGGGTCGTCGGTGAGTGAGCCGGGGCGGACGATCGTGTAGTCCAGGCCGCTCGCGCGCAGGTACTCGTCGGCCTCCGCCTTCGCCCGCATGTACGGCTTCATCGACCCGTGCGCCGACTCGGGACGGTCCGCCCCGATCGAGGAGACCATCACGTACCGTCGTACCCCGGTGGTCTTCGCCGCGTCGACGAGCTTGACCGCCCCGCCCAGGTCGACCGTCCGCTTGCGCGCGGGTCCGCTGCCCGGCCCGGCGCCGGCCGCGAAGACGACCGCGTCCACGCCCTTGACGTAGGGGTCGAGCGAGGCGTCGCTCTCGAGGTCACCAATGACCGGGACGGCGCCGACGGCCTCGAGGTCGGCGGCCTGCTCGCGTTTGCGGATGAGGCCGCGCGCGCGGTGTCCCTGCTCGGCGAGGATCTTCAGCAGGCGGAGCGCGACCTTGCCGTGCCCGCCGACGACGAGGATGTCCATGCGGTCCGTCATACCCCGCTCGGCGGGCAGGATGCTACGTCAGGCGGAGTCGCGGACCACCAGCGTCGGCTGGAACGTGACCGATCGGGGCAGCCGGCCCGGGGAGCCGATCTGCGCCATCAGTACCGCGGCCATCTCCGCGGCCATCTCCTCGACCGGCTGCCGGACGGTGGTGAGCAGCGGGCGGCAGTCCAACGCGGCGCTGCTGTCGTCGAACCCGACCACGGCGACGTCGTCCGGTACGCGCCGGCCCAGGTCCTGCACGGCCCGCAAAGCACCCTCGGACATCAGGTCGCTGGCCACGAACAGGCCGTCGATGTCCGGATGGTCGGCGAGCAGCCGGCGCGCGCAGTCTTCGCCGCCGGCCCGGGTGAAGTCGCCTTCGATCGAGGGCACGTCGCCGAACCCACGGCTCGCCAGGTACGACCGGAAGCCGTCGAACCGGTCCTGTCCCGCGGGCATGTCGAGCGGCCCGGTGATGGTGGCGAACGTGCGGCAGCCGCGCGAGAGAAGATGCTCGGCGGCGAGCCGGGCGCCGAGCGGCTGGTCCACGTCGACGTAGCTGGCCGCGATGGGTGAGGCCGGCCGGGCCGAGACGACGGCCGGGATGCCGAGGTCGTGCACCTGGCGGGGCAGCGGATCCTGCTCGTGGCTGCTGATCAGCAGTATGCCGTCCACGTGGCCCTGTCGTAGATAGCGGATGACGTGGTGGTGGTCGCTCGAGTCGGTCGGGATGATCACCAGGTGGATGTCGTGCGGGCGTAGCGCGTTCGTCGCGCCGGCGGTCACCCGGCCGAAGTAGGGGTCGGTGAAGACCCGATTCAGGAACGAGGAGTCGTTCGGCCGCTTGTGCTCGGAGATGACCAGCGCGACCGAGTTGGTGCGGCGGGTCACCAGCGTACGGGCTGCGACGTTGGGCACGTAGCCGGTGTCGGCGATGGCTCGCTTGACCACCTCGCGGATCTTGGCGTCGACGCTGGGTGCGCCGTTGATGACCCGCGACACGGTGGCCCGCGAGACCCCGGCCGCCTCGGCGACCTGGTCCATCGTCGGGTTCTGCCCGCCCCGCGCGGGCCGCGTCCTCATGGCGTCCGTTATAGCACCGGCCGGAAGCGTCGTGAGAGCGCTTTCCGAGCGTCTCGACGCTGCTTTGCAAGACGGTTTCCATTGACATCCGTCGTTGCGTGGTGACAACGTTGTCATGCAAGATCAAGCCGCCAGCAGGAGGGGTTGTCGATGATCTGTCGGCCTCGCTTAGTCACGCCGACCGCGTTGCTGACCGCCTTGGCCCTGTTGCACCCCAGCCCCGCAGCCGCCGCGGAGCCCGGACCCGTCGACCTCGTCCGGCCGTTCGTGGGCACGGAGAACTTCGGCAACACCTTCCCTGGGGCGAGCGCGCCGTTCGGCATGGTCCAGGTCAGCCCGGACACCGGCGGGCAGGGCGGGTACGACTACAAGCAGAGCGCGATCTACGGCTTCAGCCAGACCCATCTCTCCGGGGTGGGCTGCGGCGTCGCCGGCGAGCTGCCGATGCTGCCCACCACCGGCCCGGTCGGCAGTGTCGATGCGGACGGGTACAAGTCGCCGTTCTCGCACGCCGACGAGCAGGCATCGCCCGGCTATTACCGCGTCGGCCTCGCCCGCTACGACGTTCAGGCCGAGCTCACCGCGACCGCGCGTACCGGCTGGCAGCGGTACACCTTCCCGGCCACCGACGCCGCGAACGTCCTGTTCAACACCGGTCGCGCCAATCAGTCCGTGTTCGACTCCGAGATCCACGTGGTCGGCGATCGCACGGTGGAGGGCAGGGTGCACGCCGGTAACTTCTGCGCCGGTAAGGACGACCACACGGTCTATTTCGCGGCCAGCTTCGACCGTGCGTTCACGTCCTTCGGTACGTGGCGCGGCGCCACGAAGACGGCGGGCAGCCGGGACGCGGGCGGCACCGGCGGAAACGGCGCCTGGGTCACGTTCGGCGCCAGCACCGACCGCGACGTCGTGGTGAAGGTCGCGCTGTCGTACACCGGCCTCGACGGGGCCCGGAAGAACCTGGCCGCCGAGACCGGCGACTCGTACGACTTCGACGCGACCCGGACGGCCCTGCGCGACACGTGGATCAAGGAGCTGGACCGGATCGAGATCGGCGGCGGTACCGATGAGCGGCGCAGCGCGTTCTACACCGCGCTCTACCACTCGTTGCTGCACCCGAACCTGGCCGGCGACGTCGACGGGAGTTATGTCGGGTTCGACCGCAAGACGCACACGGCCGACGGGTTTACGCCGTACCAGAACTTCTCCCTGTGGGACACCTACCGGCCACAGAACCAGCTGCTCGAGCTGCTCGCGCCGGACGTGGCCCGGGATGTCGTGCTCTCGGTGGTCGCGATCGGGCGGGACGGCGGGTGGCTGCCGCGCTGGGCGCTCGCCAACAGCGAGACCAACATCATGACCGGCGACCCGGTCACCCCGTTCCTGGTCGAGGCCTGGTCCAAGGGCCTGCTGGCCGGGCACGAGGAGGAGGCGTACGCGCTGCTTCGGGCGAACGCGACGAGCCAGCCGCCGGCGGACTCGCCGTACAACGGGCGCACCGGCGTGGACTACTACACCGACCGCGGCTACGTACCGTCCGGGCTCAAGCTGGGCACCGACTGCCGGGCCAAGGGCGGCGACAACGACTGCCAGCACCCGGCCTCGGCCACGCTCGAGTACTCGGCGGCCGACGCGGCACTCGCGCTCATGGCCTCGGGGATGGGGAAGGCGGCGGACGCGCAGATGTTCGCGAGCCGTGGCCAGTGGTACCGCAACCTGTGGGACTCCTCGATCCGGCAGTTCCGGCCGCGCACGGTCGACGGGACGTGGCTGACGCCGTACGACCCGGTGGCCGCGGCCGAGCAGTTCCACGAGGGCGGTGCGTACCAGTACCAATGGCTGGTGCCGCAGGATCCGGCCGGGCTCGTGTCGCTGATGGGCGGCCGCGCCGCGACGGAGAAGCGTCTGGACGAGTTCTTCGCGTATGACAAGCTGCTCACCGACCCCGCCGGCGCCGCGCGCAGCGACTGGATCGCCAGTCCCTACGACTACTACGCCAAGTCCACGTACAACCCGAACAACGAGCCCGACCTGCTGGCGCCGTACATGTATCTGTGGGCGGGTGACCCGGCGAAGACCGCGACCGTCGTCCGGGCCGCGATGACGCTCTTCACCACCGGTCCGGACGGCATGACCGGCAACGACGACCTCGGCACCATGAGCGCCTGGTACGTGTTCTCGTCGCTCGGCTTGTATCCCACGATGAGCGGCGCGAACTTCCTCGCCGTGTCGAGCCCGCAGTTCCCGTCCGCCACGGTCAAGGTCGGGCCTGCCAAGACGTTGCGGATCACCGCGCCCGGCGCGTCCGACAGCAACCGCTACATCCAGCGGGTCCGGCTGGGCGGCGCGAACCTGGCCAGGACCTGGGTCGCATGGTCGGACGTCGCCCGGGGCGGCACGCTCGCGCACACACTGGGCACGAGTCCGTCGACGTGGGGCACCTCGGTGGCGGCCCAACCACCGTCGGTCAACCAGGCCGCCGCGGACGGCCGTACCCACGTCGACGCATCGGTCCGCCCGGCGAGCGCAGCGCTGCCCGCGGGCGACACGGCCGCGGCCGTCACGTTCAGCGTGGATGTGGTGGCCCAGGCTCAGCTGGCCATCGCGCCGAGGATCACGACATCGGCGCCGGCCGGCTGGACGGCGACGGTGGCGCCGCGGGTGCCGAGGGTCCTGGTCTCGCGGCGGCTTCCGGTCTCCGCGACGGCAACGGTCACCGTGCAGGCGCCTCCGGGGACGGCCGTGGGCACGTACCCGGTCGAGGTTGCCGTAAGCGTGCCCGCCGCGAACACGGTGCGGCGGACGGTCTCGGTCGCGGTCCGGGAGCCGACCACGTGCGCCTCATCGTCGGGCGGGGTCTGCCTCGTGGAACTCGGTCAAGAGCGCAACCTCGACGGGACCGCAACGCCTGCCTCGCCGGCGGAGGGCAACTTCGACGGCGGCGGGTGGAGCTACGACGCCGACCTGCTACCCGCGGCCGGCCAGGTGACATGGGGCAGCGTCGCCTACCAGGCGCCTAACGCGACCGGCACGGCCAACAACTTCGTCCAGGCGCGCGGGCAAGCGGTGCTCCTGCCCCAGGGCGAACACGCGGCGATCAAGCTGATCGCGACCGCCTACAACGGCCCGGTCACCGCGGCCGTGACCATCGGGTACGCCGACGGTACGGCCGGAACCGTCACGGTCACGGTCGCGGACTGGTGCGGCTCCCCGGCGATGGGCTCCACGACCCTGCTGGCCATGCCGCACCGCATCAAGGCCGGCCAGGGCGTCGACGGGCCACCGGTAAGCCTGTTCGGATTCAGCCTGCCCCTAGCGAGCGGCAAGCAGATCCGCTCGATCACGTTGCCGAACGATCCCCGCCTGAACCTCTACGCCGTCACGCTCGCGTGAGAGCGGCTACCTGAGGAGGCAGAACTCGTTTCCCTCGGGATCCTCCAGTACGGTCCAGGCGTCCAGGTCGGCGATGACCCGGGCGCCGAGGCCGGTGAGGCGGGCGAGTTCGGTCGCGTGGTCATCGGCCCGCAGGTCGACATGGACGCGGTTCTTAACGGTCTTGGGCTCCGGTACCCGGGCGAAGAAGAACCGCGGCTGGTCGGCGCCAGCCGTCACGAGCACGGTCGGGTCATCCTCCGGATCGTCGATCCCGTTGGCGCGCAGGCGTTCCAGCTCCGCCTGGTCGTACGGCGCGACCGCGTAGCCGTCCAACACCGCCGCCCAGAACCGGGCCAGTGACGCCGGGTGCGCGCAGTCGACCACGATGTCCCGCAGGCGTGCCACTACCCGAACACCCATCCGTACAGGCGCTCGACGTGCAGGCGCAGGATGAGCCGCTCATCGGAGACCATGGCCCGGCGGTAGTCGTCCCAGTCCGGATGTTCCTTGCCCTGGACCAGGCGGTAGACCTCGATGAGCTCCTCGACGACTGCGTCGTGCCGGTCGGCGGAGACGGGGGACAGCTCGGCGATCGCCTCGACCACGGCGTAGCCGGCGCCACCCGGCGCGGTGACCTTGAGGCTCGCCCGCGGGTCGCGGCGCAGATTGTGCACCTTGGCCAGCGGAGCGCGGGTGGAGATCCGGATGAGACCGGGCGCGGCCGTGTAGTTCACGTCGGACAGCTGCGGCCGGCCGTCCTTCTTGATAGTGGCCAGCGTGCCGACGTTTCTTCCGGCGACGACATCCCACAGGTCTGGTGGCACGACGATCACGCTAGTCCGGGGACACGCGGGCTGCTAGTTGACCGGCGCGAGGGAACCGCGAGCTGCATTCTGGTCGTGCCCTTCCGTTCGGCGATGCCACCCGGCTGCGACTACGTTCCGCGACCGTTACGGCGGGCGTCTCGACTGTGGGGAAGATGGGTGGCTCTGGGACACCACCGATCTTCCACTTAGGGCGGCCGGGTTGGTCCGGCGGTGACGGAAGGCAACGGCGGCCGCAGTCGTGTGCCTACCCATGGCAATCCCTCTTATGCCCCCACCGTCTGCCCCGGTGACGTGCACGATCGCCTGCTTGGCCATTCGGTCGTCGATAGCGCATCGGCGCTCGCCGGAATTGTCGACGAGCGCCGAAGCGTGTGTCGCTCTCCGGTCAGAGCTTGGCGCACTGGCCCAGTCGGGGTCCGGAGACCGTGTTGGGCAGGCCGTTGTCGACCGGCGGCGGTTGGTTCGCGGTGCAGGTCAGCGCGCCGCCGATCTGGTTGCCCGAGACCAGCGTGGATTCGGTGTTGGTACGCAGCGTCACCGCGCCCTTGACCGTCGAGTCCTCGACGCTCACCGGGCCCGAGCCGGTCGCCGTGACCGGTCCGCCGACGTTGGCGTGCAGCAGCGCCACCGTGCCGGCGCCGGTGGCGGTCACCGCGGCGCGCAGCGTCGCGCCGGTGACGTACAGGGATGCGCCGTTGCGGACCGTCACCAGGCCGGTGACCGTCGCGCCCGCGGTGATGCAGGTGACGCCCGAGCGCACCGATACCGCGCCGACCACCTGGTCGCCGATCGTCGTGCTGCACACCGGGGTCGAGCGCCCGAGCAGTTCCACTTCGGCCAGCGTGGTGGTCGCCTCGCCGGAGTTCTTGGTCACCTGCAGCTGGTAGTACCTGAACCGGCCCGGGTGCGCGATCTTGAACGGCCTGGTCTGCAGCCGCCAGTCGAACGTCTGGTCGCTGCGTTCGTCGATCGTCGTCCAGGCGGTCCCGTTGTACGAGCCGCGTAGCTTCCACGCGGTCGGGTCGCCGGCGACGACGCCCGACGTCAGGGTGTAGTAGGAGGCCCGCTCGCCGGCCCCGGCGAACTGGTACTGCCACGTCGGCGTCTGCGAAGCGAACACGGCCCGGGTGCCGGAGGTGTCGTCCACCAGCGCCGGATCCGATGCCGTGCCCGCGCCCGGCCCGGTCAGATCCTTCAACGGGTTCGGGATCGCCGATCCCGAGGTGATGGACGCCGGCGCGCCGGCGGCTCCGGTACCCCACGCAGAGGGCGAGGAGCCCATCGTGAAGTCCAGCGTCGCGCCGTTCGCCAGCAGGGAATGCGGCAGCGACGTCGACGTGTACGCCTGGCCGTTGACCTTCAGCGACTGCACGTACACGTTGCTCGGGCTGTTGTCCGGCGCATTCACGACGATCTTCTTGCCGTTCTCCAGGTTCACCGTTGCCTTGGTGAACAACGGCGATCCGATCGCGTACGCCGGGCTGCCCATCTGCAGCGGGTAGAAGCCGAGCGCGCCGAACACCTGCCAGGCGCTCATCTCGCCGTTGTCCTCGTCGCCCGGGTAGCCCTGGCCGATCTCGCTGCCCAGGTACAGCCGGGACAGCGCCTCGCGGACCAGCGCCTGCGTCTTGTAGGGCTGACCGGCGTAGTCGTACATGTAAATGATGTGGTGCGACGGCTGGTTGCTGTGGCCGTACTGGCCCATGCGGACGTCGCGCGCCTCGAGCATCTCGTGGATCGTGCCGCCGTACGAGCCCGGGAAGCCGGCCGTCTCCGGCGTGGCGAAGAACTTGTCCAGCTTGTCGGCGAGCCCGGCCTTGCCGCCGTACAGGTTGGCCAGTCCCTGACCGTCCTGGGGCACGTGGAACGCCATGTTCCAGCCGTCGGTCTCGGTGTAGTCGTAGCCCCAGACCCGCGGGTCGTACTGCGATGCCGGGAGCCGCCAGTTGCCGGCCGAGTTCCTGCCCTGGAAGAAGCCCACCGAGGGGTCGAACATGTTGACGTAGTTCTGGGCCCGGTTCTTGAAGTACTCGGCCTGCTCGGCGTACTCCTTGGCTTTGGGGCCGCCGTTCCCGGCCAGCGCCTGGGCCATGTTCGCGATGCCGAAGTCGTTGATGTAGCCATCCATCGCCCACGACATGGCCTCGCCGGTGGCGTCGCTCGGCGTGTATCCCTTGAATATCGACGTGGCCATGCCCTTGCGCCCGACGTTGTCGTTCGGCGGCGTTACCGTCGCGTTCTTCAGCGCGGCCGCGTACGCGGCATCCACGTCGAAACCCTTCACCCCCTTGAGGTAGGCGTCCGCGAAGGCCACATCGGAGCTGGTGCCGACCATCAGGTTCGCGTAGCCGGGCGACGACCAGCGGGAGATCCAGCCGCCGTCTTTGTACTGCTGGACGAAGCCGTTCACCATCTCGCCGGCGTCGCTCGGTGTGAGCAGCGAGTACGCCGGCCACGTGGTCCGGTACGTGTCCCAGAACCCGTTGTTGACGTACACCTTGCCGTCCCTGACCGGCGCGCCGGTCTCGGTGGGCGTGCTGCCCGGGCTCGACACGGCCGACTGCACGGTGTGCTTGAAGACCGGCGCCTCGTTGGTGGCGGTATTCTCGAAGGCCGAGTTCGGGTAGAGGAAGAGCCGGTACAGGTTCGAGTAGAGCGTGGTGAGCTGGTCCTCGGACGCGCCCTCCACCTCGACTGTGCGCATCTTGGCGTCCCACAGGCGCTGGGCCTCGTCGGCGATCGACGACAGCGTCGCGTCCGGGGCGATCTCGAGGTCCAGGTTGTGCTTGGCCTGCGCGACGCTGATCAGCGACGTCGCGATCCGCATCGTGACGGTCTTGCTCGCGCTGGTGTCGAACTTCAGGTAGCC
>JBKOWB010000214.1:0-1616 GCA_046724195.1 Actinomycetota bacterium | reverse complement strand
TCCCTGGGCCGTGCAGAACGGCGGGTACGTGTGCATGCTGACATCAAGTCCCGGTCACTGAGCGAATCGGCCGAGCCTCGCCGGGCCGTCGACTGGGCGCGGCGCAGCCGGAGTAACGCCCGCACTGGGTGCTTCACTGCTCGATCTTGGTGGCGATGGGTGTGCCGGTCTCTACGGTGCGCCCGACGGTGCACAGCCGGTCATGCGATTTCTTGACCGCATCCGGCAAGGCGGCCCGGGCCTGGTCGCCGTCCGCGCCGCCTGGAAACGCAATCTGGAAGGTGACAACGATGCCGGTCAGCCGGTTACCGCCGGCATCGCGGACCTTGTCCGCGTCGGCCTGCACTTGGAACCTGTCCGGTTCGGCCCGGCGCGAGGTGAGGATGTCGACGTCGATCGCGGTGCAGCCGGCGATGGCGGCTAGCAGCAGTTCGGTTGGGGTGAAGTCGGTGTCGCTGCCGGTGCCGAACCTGAGCTGGCCGCCGCGGGTGTTGGTGACCGTGAACACGCCCTGGGTGATGCGCTCGACGGTCACGGTACGGTGCGAAGAACCATCAGCCATAGCCCATACCTTGCCAGGCAACTGGAGGGCCGGCCCGGGCGCCCATCCAGCAGCCCAGGCAGAAGCCTTGCCCGCGCAAATGGGAAAATCGTGTTCGTGGGAGCGGGGGTGAAAGGAACGGTCAACGTCGCGACTGATCCTTCGGCGCCGGGCCTACCGACCGGCACGCGCCGCTTGTCCTCGACAACTGCGAGCACGTGATCGAGGGGTGCGCCGAGCTGGCCTCGGCGTTGCTCGGGGCCTGTCCGAACGTGCGGCTGCTCGCTACGAGCCGCGAGGTCCTGGGCGTGCCCGGTGAGTTCGTCGTGCCGGTCGATCCGCTCGCCGCGGAGGACGCGCGCCGGTTGTTCGTCGAGCGTGCCGTGCACCGGAAGCCGGGCTTCGTTCCGGCCGAAGAGGACGACGACGCCATTGCTGCCCTGTGCTGGAAGCTCGACCGGTTGCCTTTGGCGATCGAGCTGGCAGCGGCGCGGGTCAACGCGATGTCACCAACGGAGATCTCCGCAAGCCTCGACGAGCGGCGGCTCGAGCTGGGCGGCGACCGGCACCGGCTCATCACCGCACGGTGCGGGCGACGGTCGAGTGGAGCTACCGGCTGCTCAATCTTGACGAGCAGCGGGGGTTCCGCGGCCTCGGCGCGTTCGTCGGCAGTTTCGACGCCGCCGCGGCTGAAGCGGTCGCCAACATCAGCGTCGGCGTGCTGGCCCGGCTGGTCGACAAGTCGCTGGTGACCGTGGTGGAGACGGCTACGAGGCCGGGTTCCCACCGCAGCAGGCCTGGCTCGGCGGCCGCTGGCAGCCCGACCGCCCTCGTCCTAGACGATCAGGCGCTCATCGTCGACATCAAGGACAAGGGCCTCCTCGTGAGACAAGGGCCTCCTCGTGATCACCGGCTGCGGCCACGCTGGGATCATCAACATCTGCCGGTACGTCCGCCGCCTGGCCAAAGAGCGCGCCCTCTACGCGGTCATGGGCGGATTCCATCTCAACGGACCGATCTTCGAGCCCCTCATCCCCCTAGTCTTCGATGACCTTGGCGCCCTTGCTCCCAGTGT
>JBKOWB010000315.1:0-9949 GCA_046724195.1 Actinomycetota bacterium | reverse complement strand
TGTGAAGGAAGATACTTACCGATCCACCCTTTTTGTACGTTGCTTCGGTACCTGAACGTCTATTAAGTTTCCTGGGAAATAGACATGAGCTTCGTCTCGCCTGGTCAGCATCGCGTCGCCCTTGCCGAGGGTCGCCTGAAGCTGCGGGTGAGCGGACGTCTTGTTCCGGCTGGGCGGACATGATGGCTCCGGGCAGGCGGGCAGACTGTTGACTCAGGGTGACCGACGGTGTGGACCATGGGTGAGCACCCGATCGTCGCGCCGCAGACGAGCGCCACGACGCCGGGCAGCGCCGCGAAGGTCCCGGCCTTTTTCCGCGGCAAGAGCACCGGCGAGGTCGCGGATCCGGCGTATCTCGACTTCGCGTTCCCGTACTACTGGCGCTACGACGTGCTGCGCGCGCTCGACTACTTCCGGCGGTCGGGCGCCGAGCCGGATCCCCGGATGGCGGAGGCCGTGGAGGTCGTGCGCTCGAAGCGGCAGCCCGCCGGCCGCTGGTTGCTCGACCGCATCCATCCAGGTCGCGTCCACTCGCCCCCGAGGGGCGGCGTGGGCGAACCGAGCCGCTGGAACAGCCTCCGCGCGCTCCGGGTGCTCGACTGGTGGGAAGGCTGATCCCGCTCCATCTTGCGGCACGACCGGACGTTACCGGGGAGCTTGGGGATTGGCTTCAGGGACGCGCTGACTGGTCTCCGGCGTGACCAGTTCCACGTCGTTCTCCACGAGCGCGTCCAAGAGATCCGGCGGTGGGGTCGAGTCTGTGACGAGGTAGTCGGCATTCCCAAGCTCGCACACCTGCGCGAAGAGCTGGCGACCGAACTTGGACGAGTCGGCCAGGATCGCCACGCGTGCCGCTCGAGAGATCATTTCGCGCATCATGGCCGCCTCGGCGAGGTTGCTCGTCGTGTACCCGGCGCTCGCTGAGATAGCACCGACCCCGATGAATGCCAGATCGCAGCTGATGTCCAGCTCGCCTCCGCCGGCTACCCGGAAGCTGACGGGGCCGACGGTGGCCTGCGTGAGAGTGCGGACCGCACCGCCGAAGACGTACAGGTCGCGGACGGCCGAGGGCGGCAGCGCCGGGGGCACGAGCAGGTTGTTCGTTGCCACCGTCAGGTCGCGATGGTGGCGCAGGTTCCGGGCGAGGGCGAGTGTGGTCGTCCCCCCGTTGATCATGATGATCGACCCATCCTCGACCAAGGACGCGGCAAGTGCCGCAATCTTCTCCTTCTCGCGTTCCTGCAGGTTGAGCCGCACGTCCACGGCCCGGTCGACCCGGGAAACCGTCGACTGACTGACCGCTCCGCCGTAGGTACGGACCAAGACGCCGTCGGCACTGAGCTGGTCCAGGTCCCGCCGGATGGTGTCGATGGAGACGCCGAAGCGCTCGGCGAGCGCGGTGACCGTGACCTGTCCGGCCTCTGCCACGTACGCCGCCAACTGGGCTTTGCGTCCCGCAGGCAGATGACGCTGCCGGTCCTCCCTGTCAAGGGCCACTTGCCCCTCCTATCTCTGCGGCAGTGCGCCACAACCGAGCACGGCCGAGGGTGGCGCAGGCTTAGAACAGCAGAGTACAGCATAACGGCACCTCTCGGGGGCAGCGCAGCGGGGACAGACCGTCCGGCTAATGCTGCCGTATGTCGCCGAGCTGTGCGGTCTCCAGCCGAACTTTGCATTACTCCGCTCTTGTGTGGCCTCGTCATGTGTTGTTAGCGTGGCGTAAACCAGCAAAGAGCGGTAAGACCTCTAGACAAGGAGTTGGCGATGACGGCAGGCGACGCCGGGTTACAGGGCCGGCTGAAGCGGCTACTCACGGTGACGACGGCGGCGGCGATGGTCGGATTCGCCGCGGTGGGTTGTGGTGGTTCTAGCGGGGATTCAAGCAGCTCAAGCGGCGGACCAGTCACGCTGGAGTTCGCGCAATGGTGGGCACCGGAGCTGCCCGCGGGCTCGTTCGACAAGCTCATATCCGACTTCACGGCGCAGAACCCGAACATCAAGGTCAAGCTGTTGAGTGCCCCGTACGCGTCCACGAAGCAGCAGTTGGTGTCCGGAGCGGCGTCCAGGACGCTGCCTGACGTCGTCGGCCTCGACGGTGCATGGGTGAGCGATTTCGCCAAGCAAGGTGCCATCACCGACCTCTCCAAGCTCATGTCGGATGCGAAGTACGACGCGAGCCAGCTGGCGAGCCAGGTCCAGGTCAAGGGCAAGACCTACATGATTCCCGTGGTGAACTTCGTCTACCCCCTGTTCGTGAACAAGGACCTGCTCACGAAGGCCGGGGTCACGACGGCCCCAAGCACGCGCACGCAGTTCCTGGACGCGGCCAAGAAGGTCAGCGCACTCGGGGGCAACGTCAAGGGCTGGGCCCTGCCGCTCGACACCGCCGTGCCCAACGGCATCCAGAACGACGTGATGTCGTGGCTGTGGGCATCTGGCGGCACCATGCTCACCCAGGACGGGAAGCCCAACCTGACCAGCCCGCAGGTGAAGAGCACTGTGGAGTACGTCAAGAGCCTGAACGACGCGGGCGTCATCGCGCCCGGAGCCCTGACCATGAAAGAGCAGGACAAGGTCGAGAAGTTCACCACTGGCCAGGTTGGCATGGTGATCGACTCCTTGGCTCACATCAACCTGATCAAGAAGAACAGTCCAAAGCTGAACTTCACGGTGGCGCCGGTCCCCGCTGAGGACAGCTACACCGGCAAGCGCGGCATCCCGTACGCGTCGTGGGGCATCGGCATCGCCGAGTCCTCGAAGCACAAGGCCGAGGCGTTCAAGCTCGTCCAGTACTTGATGAGCGAGCAGACGAATGCCCAACTGAGCACGTTGGCGAACGGTTTCCCGGGCAACAAGACCGCAGAGCCGGACTTCAGCAAGAGTGACCCGCTGTTCAAGACCGCCTTCGACATCTACAAGAAGGGGTATCCCGCCAACGAGTTCGTAGGACTGCCGAAGTCCGAAGAGCTCATGCGTACCTTCGATGAGCAGCTACAGCTCGTGCTCACCGGCAAGCAGAGTGTCGACGACGCTCTCAACAAGACACAAGAGTCCTGGTCGTCGGTGCTTTGAGGCTTCCTCATTCAGGGGCTCGCGCCGGTTCGCCGGCGCGGCCCCCAACCAAGGAGACATCGATGGAACCCGCGCGCGTCGATCAGACGGCCTTACCGGAAGCCGCGACGGTGGTAGAGCAGACCCCTCCAGCCGTACGGGGCAGGTCGGGGCCTTTCACCCTGAGGGGTCTCGTCCCGTTCGGCTATCTCTCCCCGACGGTGCTATTGATCCTTGTTCTGATGGTCATCCCCATCGCGATGGTGGTGAGCTATTCGTTCAAAGACAACGTGATCGTCGAGCAGAACCCGGTCTTCACCGGCCTCGCCAACTACACCAAAGTGCTCACCGATCCCAACTTCCTGGTTGCACTGAAGAACACGTTCATCTTCATCACCCTGAGCACCATCGCCCACCTCGTCCTCGGGCTGGCCTTTGCCATGATGCTCAACACGCCGTTGTTGAGCGGAGTAACGAAAGCCATCTTTCGCATCGTTTACATCCTGCCCTGGCTGTTCACGATCGCCGTGATCGCGGTCATCTGGCGGCTCATGCTGGACCCGTCCGGGGTGGTCAACTACGTCCTCACTACGGTCGGCATACTGCAACAGGGCGTGAACTGGCTCTCCGACCCGAACACGGCACTTTGGGCACTGACCTTCATCAACATCTGGTCCGGATACCCGTTCTTCATGATCAGCCTTCTTGCCGGGCTGCAGGGAATCCCGGCCGATCTGTACGAGGCGGCTTCCGTAGACGGCGCAAGCGCTTTCCAGCAGTTTCGCAACGTGACGATCCCGCAGCTGAGACCGGTCCTCATCAGCATGGCCGTGCTGGATCTGATCTGGACGTCGCAGCAGTTCGCGCTGATCTGGCTGACTACGGGCGGCGGCCCGCTGAATGTCACCGAGATGCTCAGCACCTTCACCTACAAGCAGGCCTTCAGCAACTACGAGTTCGCCACCGCCTCCGCGGCCGCGGTCATAGTCCTGCTCATCACGATGATTCTGGCCTTCTTCTACGTTCGCCAGCAAAGGGAGAGGTGATCAGACGTGCTCACCCGCAAAAGGCGACGTCTCCGCGTAAAGATCGGCGTGCTCGCCGGCCTGTGCATCGGCGCTGCCTTCGCCGGTCTTCCGGTGGTGTGGATGCTGTCGACATCGTTCAAGACCAACGGGGAAGTCTTCCAGGTTCCTCCCCGGCTGATCACCAAGAACTTCTCGTTCGACGCCTACCGGCAGATCCTGGGCAACGCGAGCCAGCTGAGGTTCTTCCTCAACAGCTACGTCGTCGCGCTTTCGGTGACCGCGCTGACGTTGTTCGTGGCGATCCTCGCGGCTTACGGATTCAGCCGTTACAACTTCCCGCTGAAGAAGTCCATCAACGCCGTGATCGTCAGTGTTCAGGCCGTGCCGCCGATCACACTCGTCATTCCCTACTTCGGTCTCGTGGTGGCGCTCGGTCTGTACAACACCTATCAAGGGCTGATCCTCACTCATACGGTGTTCACCCTGCCCTATGCGATCATCATGACGACCGCGTACTTCAACACCTTGCCACGGGAATTGGACGAATCCGTCAAGGTGGACGGGGCCAGTAGCTGGACGGCTCTTTGGCGGATCCTGGTGCCCATTTCGGTTCCCGGACTCATCGCGGTCGGAGTCTATACCTTCATGATCTCGTGGAACGAATACCTGTTCGCGTTGACGCTCACTCGTACCGACGACATGCGAACCGTTCCCATCGGTATCCAGCTCCTGATGGGACAGCATTCTTACGAGTGGAATCAGATTATGGCCATGAGCATCCTGGGATCCATCCCGGTGCTCGTCTTGTTCCTCATCTTCCAACGGCGGTTCATCGGCGGCCTCACCTCCGGCGCCGTCAAGGCCTGATACATCCCGCTCGCCCGAGCAACAACCCCATTCAGTCAGAAGGAGAAGTGCAGCAATGCTGACGACCGGCAAGGCGATCTTGGACGTAGCGAATGAACACAACTTCGCCGTGCCCGCCTTCAACATCAGCGACTACGCCATGTTCAACGGCATCGTCGACATCAGCGAGGAGAAGAACGCGCCACTGATACTCGGGATCCATCCCGACGAGGTGCGGCACGTCGGAGCGGACATGATCGCCGCGGTGACCCAACGAGCCCATCGCTCTTCCGTACCGATCGCGATCCACTGGGACCACGGCGCAAGCTACAAGGAGATCCTGACCGCGATCCGGATCGGCTTCACTTCGGTGATGATCGACGGCTCTATGCTGCCCTTCGAGGACAATGTCGCACTCTCCAGGAAGGTCACCCACACCGCGCACGCGGTCGGCCTGTCAGTCGAGGCCGAACTGGGAACCATTGGCAAGACCGACGGCGAGGCCGAGGATGGCAGCGACGCCATCATCTACACCAATCCGGAGGACGCCGTGACCTTCGTGCAAGCCACGGGCGTGGACAGCCTCGCCGTCGCCATCGGCACCTACCACGGCATCTACCCGAAGACGTTGAAGCCGGAGCTCAAACTCGACCTGCTCAAGGAAATCAAGGAAAGGGTCAAAATCCCCCTCGTACTACACGGCGGGTCGAACAACCCCGACGACGAGATCGCACAAGCGGTCAAGCTCGGCATCAACAAGATCAACATTTCCAGTGACATCAAGGTGGCCTACCACAAGAAGATGCGAGAAGTCCTGGCCGACGAGAGCCTTCGCGAACCGCTCACCATCCAGCCGCCGAGCATCGAGGCGATGAAGGCGGTGGCCGGACAGAAGATCGACCTCTTCGACGCGGCCGGCAAGGCGTCCTTGTACTGACATGAGCTCCCATGTTGTCCTCGGCCTCGGTGGAGGCGTCGACTACGAGCTCAAGCTGTCCACACCGACCTTGGAGCGGCTTGTCGGCGAGTACCAGATCCGCGATGCCGAGCTGACTTCATCGGTTACGGTGACCAGCGAGCGCGACCTGGTCATCTCGATCCTGACCTATATCAAGAACGGCGGAGGAGGCGAGCAATTCGTCGCCTCCTCCGATGCCCTGCGCGAATTCGCAGGGCGGTTCCCCACACGGGTAACTCTGGGCGGAACCTCCGTTCGGGCAGCGATCGCGATGAGCCGGCTCGGCGCACCATCCACCCTGCACCTGGTCAGTCTCAACGACCTCGTCCGCCGCCTGCTGCCCGCGAGCTGCAACTACATCTGTAGCGGCCGCCAGGACACCCTCTATCCACATCTGATCGTGCAGTACGACCAGGACATGCGAGTTCGAGTCGGCGACATCGATATCCGTGCGCCATTTCCGAACAGACTGATCTACGTCAATGACCCGGCGAACGAGGCCATGCTACTCAGTGACGAGCTGGGCTCCCTGCTACGCGACGCGCGCGTCTTTCTGATTTCGGGATTCAACGCGGTACGCGATCAAAGAATGCTTGACCAGCGTCTGTGCACGCTGAGAGGCCACATGCGGCAACTTCCAGCTGAGGCCGTCGTCTACTACGAGGATGCCGGGTTCCACGAGCCGACCTTCAGCCAACGGGTACGGAACGCGCTTCTCGAGGTCATCGACGTGTACGGACTGAACGAGGACGAGATGCAGTCGTACCTGGGTCATGCTGTCGATCTGCTCTCCGTGACGGAGGTGGAGCACGCGCTCAAGTCACTGCAGACGCTCATCCCAGCACCGACCCTGGTCGTGCACACCAAGTATTGGTCGGCAGCGGTCGGCGAGGGAGCCGGCGAGTACGCGGGGCCACTGAACGACGGCATCGTGATCGCCAGCACTCGCTACAGCCACGGCGATGAGTACACCGACCGGCAGTACGAACTCATGCGGAGCCGGCCGAGGCGATCGGAGGCTGTGGAGTTCGCGGCGGCCCTGGAAGGCCGAATGGGCGCAGCAGTTCGTTGCCTCCCTGGCTTCAGTCTTGACGTTGCCGAGCCCACGACAATCGGGCTCGGCGATACCTTCGTCGGCGGTTTCCTGGCCGCGGTCTCCCAGAAGAACGCATCCGCACGAACTTAATCCTGCGTTCCCCCAACCTCTTCTCAACAGGCGGTCACAAGATCGCGGTCGCCGTGACCTGCCTCGCGTTCAGGCGATCTGACGACATCAACGTGGGACCGAGGACGGCCCCACGTTGACGTCCAGCCACTGCCGAAGCGGCCGGCTGGCCCGGAGGAACTCGACGATCCGGTTCTTCGCGGCCGCGGTGCCCAACCAGGCCGCCGGCGGCCACGCCTTCCACGTGGTGAGCCCCTTGTGGCGCAGCAGATCCAGCCGCGGATGGTCCTTCGGGTAGCCCTTGGGCGCGGTCTTCAGGCTGCCGTGGCCGTGCACCCCGATCCGGGCTTGCTCGATCGCCGCGATCAGGGCGGTCAGCTCCCCACCCGTCCGGTCGTCGGCGACCGCGCGGCGGTACCGGTCGAGCTGGTCGGGCGCCATCTCGTACATCCCGCAGCCGGCGGCCAGTCCCTCGGCGGATAGCTGGAGGTAGCCACCGGCCTCCAGCCACGCCCCGAGGTGGGTCTTGTAGGGGGACTTGTCCGGGCTGAACCGAACGTCGCGGTACGGCCGAAAGATCTTTCCCGTTCCGAACTCGGGTTCCAACGCCGAGAGCAGTTCCACCATCGGCGCATGCACCTGCGTCTCGTAGACCGCCTTGTGGGCGGTCCAGTAGGTCTTGGAGTTGTCGGCGGTCAGCCCTTCGTAGAACTCGAGGGCTTCGCTCGGCCAGCCACGGAATGTCACGGGATGAGTCTCGGCCATCGCGGTCAGAGGCGGCAACCACTCCTGGCGGGGGAGTATGCGAACGTCGCGGTGAGCAGGGCGAGGCGGTAGCCAGGAGCGCGAACAGAGCCGCCGCTATGCCGCCGCGGCCGCGGCGAGCGCCGCGAGCAGGGCGGCGGTGGCGGGCGGGTCGGGCGGCTCGCCGTAGGTCGCGGCGTAGACGTGCCGGCGCGACCCCGGTAGCTTCCTCGCGACGATGCCCTTGACGCGGTGGGCCCGCAGGGCCAGTCCGGGGATGGTCGTGACGCCGAGTCCGGCCGCCACCAGCGCCTGCATCACCACCATGTCGTCGGAGGTGTAGCCGATCCGCGGCTGGAAGCCCTCGTCGGCGCATAGTGCCAGCAGGTGGCTGCGGCACCGCTCGCAGCCGGCGATCCAGGTCGCATCGGAAAGGGTGGCCAGCGTGTGCCCGCGCCGGGTGGACAGCAGGTACACCGGATCGTCGAGCAGGTGGTGCAAGCGGACGCCGTCCGGCTCAGGTTCGGTCTCGTCGTAGCGGAAGATGACCGCGACGTCGATCTTGCCGGCACGCAACAGCTCCAGCGCCTCGGCCGGGTGCGTGTCGATCAGGCTGACCTGCAGCCCCGGATGCCTGCCGGTCAGCGTCGCCACGGCCCGCGGCACGAGTGACCCGATCGCGGACGAGAAGCCGGCCAGGCGTGCCCGCCCGGCGGTCAGCCCCACGTGGGCAGCGAGCTCCGCGTCTGCGGCATCGATGCGTCCGATGATCTCGGCCGCCCGGTCGGCCAGCAGCTGCCCCGCCGGCGTGAGCCGGATCCCGCGCCCGACCCGTTGCAGCAGCTGCGCGCCGGTCTCGGCCTCGAGCCGGGCGAGGTGATGGCTGACCGTCGGCTGTGTGTAGTGCAGCACCTTCGCGGCCGCGGTGACCGAGCCGTGCCGGGCGAGAGCGTCGATGACGCGCAGCCGCGTGACGTCCAGCATGCATCGAGCATATCTATAGATCAGCGCAAGGATTGGCATTAGACGTATGAATCGGTCGGGCGCACCCTCATGGCATGACCACGACACAGACCCGCCCCGTCCGCGACCTGACTGATCTGCTCGACGGCGTCCGCACCGCCATCGCCGCACACGCCAGCTGGCCGGCGACCGCCCATCTCGTCGCCGCGCAGCTGCGCCGACACCTACCCAGCCCGGACGTGCTGACCGCCGAGCAGCGCCTCGGCTCGTCGGACGGCTACCGCAGCCACACCCTGCACGTCGAGCCCGATGGCTCGTTCTCCGTCATCGCCCTGGTGTGGCGGCCCGGCCAGATCACCCGCATCCACGACCACGTGACCTGGTGCGTGTTCGGCGTCATCCAGGGTGTCGAGCACGAGGACCTGTTCGACGCCGACCTCAACCTGGTCGGCCGCAGCGACAACCACGTCGGCGACGTCAGCGGATTCGCACCGCCCGGCGACATTCACCGGGTCCACAACACCGCCGACACGACGGCCATCTCAATCCACGTCTACGGCACGGACGTGACACGCATCGGCGCCAGCGTACGGCGCTACTACGACTAAGCGTGAGCGGACCAGACTCAACTGCGCGTTCGTTGTTCCGAGTAAAGCCTTCTCACCGACCAATGAACCTTTTTCAACGTGGCCAGGGCGGCACTGGCCGGCGCAGGCCAACGGCCCGGACCCCTTCGGCCCGACGCCAGGTTGAAAAAGGTTCAATGAGGAACCCTGGGCGACGGGCGGCACCTCTCCGGCCACACCGGCGCACCCGTTGCGCTCCGGCTCGCGTCGGCCACGCCATCAGGCCCCGACGGTGTGCTCCTGATGATCTACCGGCGCTGACGCTGGCATGCACCGACCTGAGGGAAACGCCATATCGGGCGGCCGCCTCAACGACCTGGAGACGAGCTGCCCCTCCCAGTGCTCCTCCACGTCGAGGCCTTCCAGGCCCGGATGGTCGAGACCTCGATCCCTGTCCATCGGATCGCGCCGTGACGTGCGGTATCCCTGCTGTGTCCAGTTGGAAGCAAGTTCCCCATCGTCGTCACGTTTTGAACCGAATACCGAGGCAAGTTGAAACAGTTTGAAGCTTTCTCCGGAGGGTACGGCTGTCCGTACCTCGGATCGGAAGACCAGGGCCATTAACGGG